>NZ_JBMDJM010000019.1:0-117734 GCF_057809195.1 Acidovorax sp. FG42
CTGTGCGCGCGCTCAGGTCGTTGTTGCCGGAGGCAATCTGCGCGCTGGCTGAGGCTACGCCTTCGGCGTTTTGGCGCACGCCCGACACCACCCGCGCCAGATTGGCCCGCATGTCGCCCAGCGCGTTGAGCAGCTGGCCCATTTCATCCTTGCCGCCCGAAGGCACTTCAGTCGCCAGGTCGCCATCTGCAATGGCGCGGGCAGCCAACACCGCATGGTGGGCCGGACGGGTCACGGCGCGGGTGATGGCCACGCCCAGCACGGCGGCCAATGCCACACACAGCGCAAGCGTGCCCAGCACCCAGGCGCGCGCCACATTGAACACCGTTTTCGCTTCCTCGTTGGCTTGCAAGGCGGCCTCTGAGTTGATCTTTTGCAGCTCGCCCAGCGTTTCGGCAGTGGCCACAAAAGCTGACTCCGACTCGCCCGAATACAGCATGCTCAAGGCGTCAGCGGTCAGCTCCATGGTCTCGGCGGTACTGAAGTCCACGCCCTTGGCAATGTCTGCCAGCTTGTCCTGCAGAGCCACATAGGCCGCCTTGCGGGTCTTGTAGGCGTTGAATACCTCGCGTTCCTTGGGCATGTCGATGAGCGGCTCGTAGACCGCCTCGACGCGGCTGAGGTCCTTGTGGCGCGCGGCGACTTGCTCGGCAAACGCCTTGACCTCGGCCGCGCTGCGCGCGCCGACCATGCCCGCCTCTGCGCGGCGCATGCGGTTGAGCAGCACGCGCAGCTCGCCCGTTTGCGTGACGCTGGGCAGCAGGTTGGTGGCGATCTCCTCGGCGTTGGCGTGGATGCGGGACATTTGCACCAGCGCAATGGCGCCGAGCAAGGCGGTCAGCAACACCACCGCCAGGAAACCCGCCGCCAGCTTGACGCCAATGCGCAGATCAGAAATTTTCATGAATCACCTCAAAGTACCTCGAAACACCGGAACAGCCGCAGCCATGTAACAAAATGCAGTCTATCAGCGCGCCCAGCCGCACATGGCGCGGCTTTTCCCTACCCTGGCAGGGTGCTACCCACAAAAAAACACGCCACCCGAGGTGGATGGCGTGCTTTTATTTTGATAGCATCTGGTGCATATCACACCAGCGCTACGGGCAGAAATCGCCCAAAGGGCTATCAGGCCTGCGACTTCTTGTAGTTGTCGATGCCGTCGGTGATTTCCTTCTTGGCAGCGTCGATGCCTTCCCAGCCCAGCACCTTGACCCACTTGCCCTTTTCCAGGTCCTTGTAGTGCTCGAAGAAGTGGGCGATGGCGTTGCGGCGCATGGCGTTCACGTCATCGATGGTCTTCCAGTGGTCGTACATGGGCAGGATCTTGGAGGTGGGCACGGCAATCACCTTGCCATCCACACCAGCCTCGTCTTCCATCATCAGAATGCCCAGGGGGCGGCAGGGCACGACCACGCCGGGGAACAGCGGGTAAGGCGTGATCACCAGCACATCCACCGGGTCGCCGTCGCCCGACAGCGTCTGCGGCACATACCCGTAGTTGGTGGGGTAGTGCATGGCGGTGGTCATGAAACGGTCCACAAAAATGGCGCCCGATTCCTTGTCCACTTCGTACTTGATCGGGTCGGCGTTCATCGGGATTTCGATGACGACGTTGAAGCTGTCAGGAACGTTCTTGCCTGGGGGGACGTTGTTGAGGGACATGTCTTTGGATAGTGGTTTGTTGACGATAACCCGCGAGGCCTTCGGCACTGATGCAGCGCAACGAAGCGTCGGGATTAACCCTGATTTTAGGCGCACGCCCCTTTCTGCCCGCTTGCAAACCGGCGTTTGCCTGTAAATTGGGTCCGTTGGCCAATCGGCTCCTGCGCAAAACGCATGGGTAGCACGAGGAAGCAACGCAGCGGGGAAACCACCGATGCGTTGGTCCCCCTCCGTGCAACACACCAAGGAGAATTGAATGGCTGCAAGTTCAGCACTGACATCCCCTCTCATCCTGGCCCTCGTTTGCGGGCTCATCGCGGTGGCCTACGGCATCTGGGCCCGGGGCTGGATTCTTTCCAAAGACCCGGGCAACGCCCGCATGCAGGAGATCGCCGCCGCCATCCAGGCGGGCGCAGCCGCCTACCTCGCCCGCCAGTACAAGACCATTGCCCTCGTCGGCGTGGTGCTGGCGGTGCTGATCGGCGTGTTTCTGGACGGCACCACGGCGATTGGCTTTGTGGTGGGCGCCGTGCTCTCGGGCGCCTGCGGCTTCATCGGCATGAATGTGTCGGTGCGCGCCAACGTGCGCACCGCGCAGGCGGCCACCCACGGCATCGGCCCGGCGCTGGACGTGGCGTTTCGGGGCGGCGCCATCACGGGCATGCTGGTGGTGGGCCTGGGGCTGCTGGGTGTCACGGGCTTTTACTGGTTCCTGGCAGGCAACGGCAACCACACGCCCACGGCCCACCTGGCCACCTTGCTCAACCCATTGATCGGCTTTGCATTCGGCTCGTCGCTGATCTCGATCTTTGCGCGCCTGGGCGGCGGCATTTTCACCAAGGGCGCTGACGTGGGTGCCGACCTGGTGGGCAAGGTGGAGGCCGGCATCCCCGAGGACGACCCGCGCAACCCGGCCGTGATTGCCGACAACGTGGGCGACAACGTGGGTGACTGCGCGGGCATGGCGGCCGACCTGTTCGAGACCTATGCCGTGACGCTGATCGCCACCATGGTGCTGGGCGCCCTGATGGTAGCCACGGCCCAGGTCAATGCCGTGGTGTACCCGCTGGCGCTGGGCGCCGTGTCCATCGTGGCGTCCATCATCGGCTGCTTCTTTGTGAAGGCCTCGCCCGGCATGAAGAACGTGATGCCCGCCCTGTACAAGGGGCTGGCGATTGCGGGCGTGCTGTCACTCATTGCCTTCTACTTCGTCACGCTGTGGATCATGCCGGACAATGCCGTCACGGCCACGGGCTCGCAGCTGCGGCTGTTTGGCGCTTGCGCTACCGGCCTGGTGCTGACGGCCGCACTGGTCTGGATCACCGAGTTTTACACCGGTACGCAATACGCGCCCGTGCGGCACATCGCCCAGGCATCCACCACCGGCCACGGCACCAACATCATTGCGGGCCTGGGCGTGTCGATGCGCTCCACGGCCTGGCCCGTGGTGTTTGTGTGCACCGCCATCATCGTGGCCTACGGCCTGGCCGGCCTGTATGGCATTGCGGTAGCGGCCACGTCTATGCTGAGCATGGCGGGCATTGTGGTGGCGCTGGATGCGTATGGCCCCATCACCGACAACGCGGGCGGCATTGCCGAAATGGCCGAGCTGCCCAGCAGCGTGCGCGACATCACCGACCCGCTGGACGCCGTGGGCAACACCACCAAGGCCGTGACCAAGGGCTACGCCATCGGCTCCGCCGGCCTGGCCGCACTGGTGCTGTTTGCCGACTACACCCACAAGCTGGAAACCTATGGCCGGGCCGTGAGCTTCGACCTGTCGGACCCGATGGTCATCGTGGGCCTGTTCATTGGCGGGCTGATCCCGTACCTGTTCGGCGCAATGGCCATGGAAGCGGTGGGCCGCGCCGCAGGCGCCGTGGTGGTGGAGGTGCGCCGCCAGTTCAGCACCATCAAGGGGATCATGGACGGCACGGGCAAGCCCGAATACGGCAAGGCCGTGGACATGCTGACCACCGCTGCCATTAAGGAAATGGTGATCCCCAGCCTGCTGCCCGTGGTGGTGCCGATTGGGGTGGGCTTGCTGCTGGGCCCGAAGGCGCTGGGGGGCCTGCTGATGGGGACCATCGTCACCGGGCTGTTTGTGGCCATCAGCATGTGCACCGGCGGTGGCGCGTGGGACAACGCCAAGAAGTACATCGAAGACGGCCACCACGGCGGTAAGGGCTCTGAGGCGCACAAGGCCGCCGTGACCGGTGACACCGTGGGCGATCCCTACAAGGACACGGCTGGCCCGGCCATCAACCCGCTGATCAAGATCATCAACATCGTGGCACTGCTCATCGTGCCGCTGGTGGTCAAGTTCCACGGCGGGTAAAACCGCCCCACCATCGTCAAAAAGGGGCCTCTGGCCCCTTTTTGACGCGTAACATTGCATCCATTGCAGTAGCCACCGGTCCGCCGCCCCACTGAAGATGGCCTTGACACACAACAACACGTCCGCCACCGTCCCGACCGGCAGCATCGTTGCCCCCCAGCAGCGCATCGTCCAGATCGCGTTGACCCAGGCCCGGCCTGTGGTGGAACGCGTGATAGAGACCACACGCATGTCCCTGCAAGCGCGCCTAGACAGTGCACGCACCCCCGGCGAGCACAACGCCATGCAGGAGGCCCGCCAGCAACTGGTGCGACTGGCCTCGGTGATGGCCGAGCGTTATCCCGACGCAATGCGCAAGGCCCTGGACGAGGACACCGCGCAAGGCGACGTCAAGCCCACGCGCTCCCTGTTCACCGTGAACTTTGACGACCTCGAACTGATGGACGAGGCGCAGATCAACGACAGCGTGGAGCGAGCCCGCGCACGGCAGGTGCTCGTCACGGCCGTGGAAGGTCCCCTGGCTGACCTGGACGCACTGGTCTGCGCCGCACAAGGCCTGCCCCGGGTGCAGCCAGAACACAACCCGCTGCGCCCCGACGTCTTCTTGCAGGCCCTGCAGTCCGTGGTGTCGCAGATGCAGGTCACGCCCCAGGTGCGCCACGACTGGATGGGGCTGATGGCCCAGGCACTGGGTACCGAGCTGCGCAGCCTGTACCTGGCGCAGATCGACCAGCTCAAGCAAAGCGGCGTGAAGCCGGTGGGCTATGCCATGCGGCAGGCCACGGGCGAGGTGGTCTATGTGGCGCCGGCCGAGGCCGGGGTGTCCCCCGGCTTCGCCGCCGATAACGATTTGTACGTGGCGTCGTCCACCAGCGCGGGCGACCCGCTGCTGACGCTGGACCGCCTGCGCCGCCTGCTGCTGGGCGAGTTCAATGACGCAGCCGCACCTGCAGAAACACATGCCCCGGCCAACGACAGCCAGGAATCGTTTGCAGAGCGGTTTGCGCGGGAGTTTGAAGACCCGGCACAAGGCTTGCCGCACATCGACCCACCAGCCACTGACTTTGCGATGACGGTGCCTGCAGCGTTTGAGGCGCTGCAAGAGATGAACCAGGTGGGCCAGATGATGGAGCGCCTGGGCACGCCACGCACGCCAGCAGCCCCTGGCGCAGACGGCCACCCTGCTACCGCGCAGCGGGCGCAGGTGCAGGGCCTGGGCCAGGCCTTGAGCATGGAGGTGGTGGCGCTGATGGTGGACAACATTGCGCGCGACACGCGGCTGCTGTGGCCGGTGCAACAGTTCATCCGCGCGCTGGAGCCGGCGCTGATGCAGCTGGCGCTGTCCGACCCGCGCTTCTTCAGCCACAAGGAGCACGCCGCCCGCCGCCTGCTGCAAGACATCGCCGACCGCAGCCAGGCCTTCAACAGCCCCGAAGCCCCGGGTTTCCAGAGCTTCATGCGGTCGCTCATGCACATTGCGGGGCCGCTGGCCACCGCCACCATTGAAAGCGCTGATGACTTTGAGCAGGTGCTGCAGCAGCTGCACGCCAAATGGGCCGAGAAAGACCAGGCGCTCAAGCAGGAGCGCCAGCGCGCGATCGAGGCCCTGCAGCATGCCGAGCAGCGCCACCTGCTGGCCGCACAGATATCCCGCGAGCTGTGGTTGTTGCCCAGCATGGGCAAAGTGCCCGATGCGATCTCCCGCTTTCTGCTGGGCCCCTGGGCCCAGGTCATGGCCGAGGCACGCCTGTCAGCCAAACCCGGCACAACAGACCCGGGCCGCTATCAGGAGCTGGTGGACGCGCTGATCTGGAGCGTGCAACCCGAGCTGACGCGCGCCAACACCGGCCAGCTCGCCCGCCTGCTGCCCAAACTGCTGCCCAAATTGCGCGAGGGCCTGGCATCCATCGACTACCCTGCCGACCGCACAGAGGCTGTCTTCGAGTTGCTGATGCAGCTGCACCAGCAGGCCTTCACCCCCGGGCCCAGGGTCGCGGCGCCAGCCCCTGCTGCACCGGTCACTGCAGCACCGATGGCAACGCCCGCTGCAGAGCCAGCACAACCCGCCCCTCTCGACGACGACGATCCCTGGGTGGCCCCCTCCGAGGCCCGGGAGTCCGGCTATATCGATATCTCGCAATCCCCCGAGAGCGAAGGCGCAGACTCTGCACCCGAGGCTGCACCCAGCAACGCTGCGCCCCTGCAGCTGCCCGCGTCCACCATCACCGTGGGCACATGGGTCAACCTGCAGGTGGCGGGCCAGTGGGAGCGCACGCAGCTCTCCTGGATCGGCTCGCACGGCAACCTGTTCCTGTTCACCAGCGCCTCGGGCCGCACCCAGTCGATGACCCTGCGGCTGCTGGACCGGTTGCTGCAACAAGGCTACCTGCAGGTTCTGGCCGAGCAGACCGTGGTGGACAACGCCCTGAACGCTGTGGCCCAGACCGCCATGCAAAACAGCGTGGAAAGCAGGCACTGAACGCCGCTTGCACAACAGGAGTGGTCAAACACCGCAGACGGTGATAACCTGTTTTCATTACTCCAAGGCTTTGCAGAATTCAGGGGAATTTGTCAGGGCCTTAGCCCGCTTTGGCGGGCTTTTTTCATGGATTTCCGCTTTGGCGGGCTTTTTCTGTGCATCCCACTTTGGCAGTTTTTTGGGGCACTTCGCAGCGAGGGTCGCTGCGGCTCAATGAGCGTTTGCAGCCGGCAGGGTGAGCGTCGCCCGCAAACCGCCAAGGCCTGCAGGCTCCAGATCCAGCCGCCCGCCGTACAACGCCGCCAGGTCCTGCACGATGGCCAGACCCAGCCCCGTTCCGGGCACGGTTTCGTCCAGGCGCACACCGCGTTCCAGCGCTTGTGCACGCTGCGCGGCATCAATGCCAGGGCCGTCGTCCTCCACCGCAACCACCAGTTGGGGCTGCGCAGGTTCAGATCCTGCGGGCAGCAGCTGCGCCTGCAAGCGCACTGCGGACCGAGCCCACTTGCAGGCGTTGTCCAGCAGGTTGCCCAGCATTTCCTGCAGGTCCTGCGCCTCGCCCGCGAAGAACAACGGCACCGGAGGCGGCGCAACGGTAATGTCCAGCGCTCGGTCCGCATGCACCTTGTTCATCACGCGCACCAGGCCCTCCACCACCGGCTGCAGCGCGGTGCGCTGCCCGGGCAAGTGCGCCGACGCCGCCACCCGCGACCGCGCCAGGTGCCAGTCGATGTGCCTGCGTGCCACCACCACCTGCTCGCGCACCAGCGCCGCCAGCTCCGGGCCATGGGTGGGTATTTGCGCACGGGCCGCGTTGTCCAGCACCGTGAGGGGCGTCTTGAGCGCATGGGCCAGGTTGCCCGCCTGGGTGCGTGCGCGCTCCACCACCTCGCCATGGCGGCGCAGCACGGCATTGAAATCATCGACCAGTGGCTGCACTTCGGCAGGGAAGCTGCCTTGCAATTGCGAAGCGCGAGCCTCTTGCACGTCTTGCACCGCACGCTGCAGCGCCTGCAGGGGTTTGAGCCCCAAGGCCACCTGCGCCCAGGCGGCGGCGGCCAGCAGCACCAGCAGCACCGCCAGCGACAGCGCCAGCACGCCCGTGAACCGGGCGGTGGCCGCCTGCGTGGCGTGCAGGTCGGCGGCCACCATCAAGCGCCAGCGCGCTGCATGCACGCCCTCTGCGCGCACCGTGCGCTCCAGCACCAGCAAAGGCGCGCCCTGCGGTCCGGTCATCTCGTGCACATGCACGGCGCCATCGGCCAACGCATCCACCTGCAGCGCCAGGCTGGTGTCCCACAGTGAGCGCGAGCGCAACACCCCTGCCCGCTCCCGCCCGTCGGGCGCCATGGCATCCACCTGCCAATACAGGCCAGAGTAGGGCTTGAGCCAGCGCGGGTCCGACAGCGCCTCGGCCGCAATCACCGGCTGCCCCTGGGCATCAAACTCCAGCCGCGCCGTGATCTGGTCCAGCTGCAGCTGCAGCGCGGCTTGAAACTGCTGCTGCACATGCTCGCGGAACAACCCGCTCAGTACCAGCCCGGCCAGCACCATGGCCACGGCCACCCCCGCCAGCGTGACGGCCAGCAGCCGCACCCGCAACGACCGGGACCAGTGCACAGGCGGCGCAGGTGACGTACCACGCACGCTCATGGCGGCACCAAGCGGTAGCCCATGCCACGCACGGTCTCGATGCGGGCCGAAGCCGCCGGATCCGCCGACGAACCGGCAGAGGGCGACATCTTTTTGCGCAGGCGCCCCACAAACACCTCGATGGTGTTCGAGTCCCGGTCAAAGTCCTGCGCGTAGATGTGTTCGGTCAGCTCGGCGCGCGAGACCAGCACGCCGGGCCGGTGCATCAGGTAGTCAAGCACCTTGTATTCATGGGCTGTCAGCGTCACCGGCTGGCCCGCGCAAGTCACGCGGCCGCTGCGGGTGTCCAGCGACCAGTCTCCGCACTGCAGCACGGCCGACGCCTGCCCGCTGGCGCGGCGGATGAGTGCGCGCAGGCGCGCCAGCAGTTCTTCGAGGTGAAAGGGCTTGGTCAGGTAATCATCGGCACCGGCGTCGATGCCTGCGACTTTTTCGTGCCAGTTGTCGCGCGCGGTGAGGATCAGCACCGGCATGTTGCGCCCCGCAGCCCGCCAGCGCTTGAGCACTGTGAGCCCGTCCACCACCGGCAGGCCCAGGTCCAGCACCACGGCATCCACCGCCTCGGTCTCTCCCAGAAACTGCGCATCGCGGCCGTTGTCGGCCTCGTCCACGGTGTAGCCCGCGCCTTGCAGCGCCGTGCGCAGCTGGGATCGCAGCAGGGTGTCGTCTTCTACCAGCAGGATGCGCATGGAGGTGTTAGGGTCGGAAGGGTGTCAGCGATTGTCCCGGCTTCGCAGCCGATCTTCGCGCGATTCTCGCGACCGCACACGCAGCACCTCGGCCGTGCGCGCATCGAGCTTGACCTTGGTCAACTGCCCGGCAGGCGTCAGCAGCTTGATCTCGTAAATCCATCGCTCGCGCTCCTGCTCCAGCTCCACTTCCAGCACCTGGCCGGGCACCTCGCGCTGCAGGCGCTCCAGCACCGTGGGCAGCGGCAGTACCTGGCCCGCCTGCACAGCCTCACGGGCGCGGTCATGGTCGTCCTTGCCGCTGGCCACGGCGGGTGGCATGGCCAGTGCGGCAGCGCACAGCACACAGGCTGCCAGACGCGAGCGCCAGTCTGGGTGGCCCGCTGGAACAGGAAGGAAGGAGAAAAACATGGCCGCATTGTCCCGCGCGAAATCTGAACAGCCGATGAACAGACCTTTCACGCGCCGTTCAGACAGGGATTTCAACAATGGCCCCACAAGAAAAAACCCACGAGGACCCTGGCATGACTTCCCTTCGCACACTGACCTTGGCCGCGCTATGCGCACTGGCGGCCGCTGGCACGAGCCAAGCCGCCGACACCACAGCCGCCCAACAGCTTGCCCACTGGAGCGAGCAGGCCGGCAGCCCCGGCAACGCCGACAAGGGCAAAGTGTTCTTCAACACGCGCCATGGCGGCGAGTGGTCTTGCGCATCCTGCCACGGCACACCGCCCACCGCGCAGGGCAAACATGCCAGCACCGGCAAGCCGATTGCGCCCCTGGCCCCAGCCTTCAACCCCAAGGCCTTTACCGACACCGCCAAGGTGGACAAGTGGTTCCGCCGCAACTGCAACGACGTGCTGAGCCGTGAATGCACGGCAGTGGAAAAGGCCGACGTGCTGGTCTACCTCAACGCCCTCAAGCCCTAAGAGCCTGTTCACGACCTCCCAGGGGCCGCGTTGGAGCGCAATCGGGATGAGCGGGTGCTTCGGATGCGCCGCATGGGCTCATGCCCATGCAAGCAGCCGGGGCGTCCAATCGCCCGATTTCGCTCCAACCCTTCGGGCAGTGGTCTTTGCGGACGGTCTGCGGCGTTGCGGCGCTTGCCAATAGCACAGGCTATTGGCAGCGCACCGCGCCTTGCATCCCACCCCGCAAAGACCGCTGCGCGACCCCTGGGAGATCGTGAACAGACTCTAAAAACACCATGAAAAAACCAGTCCCATTACGCCCTGCAGCCCTGGCCGCCGCTGCGTGCGCGCTGACCCTGCTGTCCCTCTCCAGCGCCAACGCGGACAGCGGGCGTGCCATGCCCCGCAATGTGCCCAACGCCTACACGCAGGAATGCGCCGCCTGCCACACCGCCTACCCGCCCGGCCTGCTGCCCGCAGCGTCGTGGAACCGCGTGATGACGGGCCTGGGCAACCACTACGGCACCGACGCATCGCTGGACGCGGCCACCGTGCGCCAGCTCAACCAGTGGTTGCAGGCCCACGCCGGCACCTATAAGCGCGTGAACGAAGAGCCACCCGAGGACCGCATCACCCGCTCGGCCTGGTTTGAACGCAAGCACCGCAAGATCGAACCCGCCACCTGGAAGCTCGCCAGCGTGAAAAGCGCCGCCAACTGCGCGGCCTGCCACACAGGCGCAGACCAGGGGCAGTTTGACGAACACAACCTGCGCATGCCTGTAGGGCTGGATGCCCGCTCACGCCGCGCCTGGAACGACTGAGAGCGGTAAATCTGACCTGCGTCCCATCAAGGAAAACACGATGAACAACACACCTACCCTCCACCGCGCCGACGCCTCGGCGCAACCCGCACCCGCCAAGGCCCCCAGCCGCCGGGTGACCGATGCGCCCACGCGCATGTTCCACTGGCTGTTTGCACTGTGCTTTGCCGGGGCCTACGCCACGGCCGATGGCGAGCACTGGCGGCTGCTGCACGTCACACTGGGCTACACCATGGCGGGGCTGCTGGGCTTTCGCCTGATGTATGGCATCTTCGGGCCACGCACCTCGGGCCTGGGCCTGCTGGGGCGCAAGCTGGCGGGGGCGCCCGCATGGCTGCGCGCCCTGCCCCAGGCCACATCGGTCACGCAAATCAACTGGCGCCAGGGCCAGAACCTGCTGATGGCGCTGGCCATCGTGCTGCTGCTGGCGCTGGTGGTGCCCCTCACCCTCAGTGGCTACGCCACGTACAACGACTGGGGCGCTGCGCTGGGTGGCAACTGGATGGGCGAAGCGATGGAAGAAGTGCATGAGTTCTTCGGCAACGCTCTTCTGTTTGTGGTGTTGGCCCATATCGCGCTGATTGCTGGCTTGAGCGTGCTGCGCCGCAAGAACCAGGCCCTGCCCATGCTCACCGGCCGGGTGGAGGGCAAGGGGCCCGACCTGGTCCCCAAGAACCGCACCTGGCTCGCCGCCCTGCTGCTGATCGCAACCCTGACCTTTGGCGCCTGGCAGTGGCAGCAGTCGCCCAGCGGATGGGTGGCCAACGGCACATCGACCGAACGCCAGCGGCACCACGATGACGACTGACGCCCAACCCCATGACGAAGGAACCACGCCATGAAAATCTACATGTGTGCCGTTTGCGGCTGGATCTACGACGAGGCTGCAGGCCTGCCTGACCATGGGATCGCGCCCGGCACCCGCTGGGCCGACGTGCCCAACGACTGGCGCTGCCCCGAATGCAATGTTGGCAAGGCAGACTTTGTGATGTGTGAGGTGTGAAGAAGGCAGGTGAGATGCGGCGCACTGCGCTCCGTCAGGGCGGCTGACACCAGCGCGCGGTATAACTGTGACACCGCTGCGACCCTCCTTGCAACGCAGCGTCACGCCCCACATGCCCACTACTGACTCCTCCACTGGCCTCGACCCGGCCCTAGCCGCCCAGCGCCTGCGTGAAGAAGGCCCCAACGAACTGGACATCAGCCAACGCCGCACGCTGCGCGACATGGCCTGGGACGTGGTCACCGAGCCCATGTTCCTGCTGTTGCTGGGCGCAGGTGCCATCTACCTCGCCATGGGCGACGCGCACGAGGCGCTGATCCTGCTGGGCTTTGTGGTGATCATCATGGCGATCACGGTGCTGCAGGAGCGCCGCACCGACAACGCGCTGAACGCCCTGCGCGACCTCTCCAGCCCCCGCGCGCTGGCGCTGCGCGGCGGCACCCTGGTGCGCATTGCAGGCCGCGACGTGGTGCGCGAAGACCTGCTGATGATTGCCGAGGGCGACCGCATCCCCGCCGACGGCACGCTGCTGCAGGCCCACGAGCTGGCCGCCAACGAGTCGATGCTGACCGGCGAATCTGAGCCCGTGGCCAAACAACCGGCGGACAAGGTGTTTGCAGGCACGCTGGTGGTCAGCGGCCAGGGCCTGCTGCAGGTGTCCGCCGTGGGCCGCCACACGGAGCTGGGCCGGATTGGCCAGTCACTCGACACCATTGCCCTGCAGGCCTCGCCGCTGCGCGAGGAAATGGCGCGGCTCACACGCAAGCTGGTGGTCATCGGCCTGTCGCTGTGCGCGCTGCTGGTGGCCCTGTTCTGGGCGCTGCGGGGCGACTGGCTGCAGGCCGTGCTGGCGGGCATCACGCTGGCCATGGGGGTGTTGCCGCAAGAGTTGCCCGTGATCATGATCATCTTCCTGGCCCTGGCCGCGCGGCGGCTGGCGGCGCAACAGGTGCTCACGCGGCGGCTCAACGCCATCGAGACGCTGGGGCAAACCACCGTGCTGTGCGTGGACAAGACAGGCACCCTGACGCAGAACCGCATGGCAGTGGCGGCGCTCTGCATTGCAGGCCAGGAACTGGATGTGCAGAACCTGCCCGCCGCAGCGGACGGCAGCGCGCTGCCCGATGCCTTCCACGAGCTGCTCGAATACGCCGTGCTGGCCAGCGAGATCGAGCCGCACGACCCCATGGAGCAGGCCTTTCACCGCATGGCGGCAGACCACCTGGTGGACACCGAGCACCTGCACCCCGCATGGTCACTGGCGCGCGAGTACGAGCTATCACCCCAGCTGCTGGCCATGAGCCACCTGTGGCGTGACGGCACCTCGGCGCACGACACGGTGGCCACCAAGGGCGCGCCCGAAGCCGTGGCCGACCTTTGCCACCTGCCCGACGCCGAGCGCGCCGCCGTCAGCGCCCAGGCCGCACGCCTGGCCGACCGGGGCCTGCGGGTGCTGGGCGTGGCCAAGGCCCAGCACCGCACGCAAGACACCTGGCCCGACGCCCAGCACGACTTTGACTTTGAGTGGCTGGGCTTGGTGGCCCTGGCCGACCCGCTGCGCCCGGAGGTGCCCCAGGCCGTTGCGCAGTGCCGTCAGGCGGGCATTCGCGTGGTGATGATCACCGGCGACCACCCCCGCACCGCGCGCGCCATTGCCGCCCAGGCGGGCATCGCCAACGACCGTGTGATCACCGGCGACGAGCTGGCACAGATGCCGCCCCAGGCGCTGGCCGACCAGGTCCGGCAGGTCAACGTGTTTGCGCGCATCAAGCCGCACCAGAAGCTCGCGCTGGTCGAAGCCCTCAAGGCCCAGGGCGAGGTGGTGGCCATGACCGGTGACGGCGTGAACGACGCCCCGGCCCTCAAGGCCGCACACATCGGCATCGCCATGGGCCAACGCGGCACCGACGTAGCCCGCGAGGCTGCGGCCCTGGTGCTGCTGCACGATGACTTCGCCGCCATCGTGCTGGCGATTCACCGGGGGCGGCAGACCTTTGCCAACCTGCGCCAGGCCATGGTCTACACGCTGGCGGTGCATGTGCCCATCATTGGGCTGGCGCTGCTGCCGGTGCTGTTCGGGCTGCCGCTGGTGCTGGCGCCGCTGCACATCGCGTTTCTGGAACTGGTCATCGACCCGGCCTGCTCCATCGTGTTCGAGGCCGAAGAAGGCGCGGCCGACCTCATGCAGCAGCCGCCCCGCGCGGCCAACGAGCCACTGCTGTCCGCCCGCCACATCCTGCTGAGCGTGCTGCAGGGCAGCGTCGTGACGGCCGCCGTGGTGGGCCTGTATGCCTGGCTGCTGGGCCAGCCCGCCCATGCCGCCACCGCCAGCACGGCCGCGTTTGTGGTGCTGGTGGCCGCCAACGCCGCACTCATCCTGCCCAGCCGCAGCAGCCAGACAAGCTGGCGCAGCCTGTGGGCAGGCCTCACCCCGGTCAGCCTGTGGGTGGCAGGCGGCACGCTGGCCGCGCTGGCGGCCATCACCACCGTGCCCTGGCTGGCCAATGCTTTCCGGTTTGTGCCGCTGTCGCCCCTGCATTGGTTCATGGCTTTGCTGGCCGGGCTGCTGCTCACGGTGGTGTTTGCTGCCAACAAGCGGTGGCTGCGACCCAAGGCACCAGCGCTCCGTCCTTCACCCGCCTGACTCTGCCCCACACCATGCCCATCGTCCTGGATTCACTCGACCACGTCGTGCTCACCGTCGCCAGCATCGACAAAACCATTGCGTTTTATGAGCGCGTGCTGGGCATGACCGCGCGGGAGTTCAAGCCCCAGCGGTACGCGCTGCACTTCGGCGCGCAAAAGATCAACCTGCACGAAGTGGGCACGGTGGTGGACCCCAATGTGCGCCACGCCACGGCGGGCTCGGGCGACCTGTGCTTTCTCACCCGGATGCCGCTCGAAGACGTCATCGCCCACCTGCAGGCCGAAGGCGTCGCCATCGTGCAAGGCCCGGTGGGCGCAACGGGCGCACGCCACCGGCTGCGCTCGGTCTACATCTACGACCCGGACGACAACCTGATCGAGATTGCCAACGAGGTGTGAGGCGCTCGCTGCGCGGGCAGCGGTAAGCATTACCCCAACAGATTCAAAACTCCGCAGAGATTGCCGCCCGCAACAACGTGGAAGCGGGCTCCACCAGCTCTTGCAGCTGCCCGGCCCGGTCCTGCTCGATGGAGTGCAGCACCATTTCATTGATGCCCCCCACCACGGCCATGGCCATCATGGGTTGCAGCGGGGCTTTGCGTTTGCGCTCGCCCGGGCGGTTGTTCACCACGTCCAGCATCAGGTCGGCCAGTTGCTGGTTGGCGCGGCGGCGCGCGGCAAGGCCCGTGGGGCCCAGGCCCAAGATGTCGATGAACAAGGTGCGCAGCAACACGGGGTTGCGCGCCAGCACGCCAAAGTAGGCCGCCATGGCCTGCTCCACCTGGGCCTCCCAGTCGCTGTGCGGGTCAATGGCTGCGCGCAGCACCGCAATGGCGTTGCCGCTGGCCGCCTCGTACAGTGCGGTCAGGCATTCGGCCTTGTCGGCAAAGTTTTCATAAAAGGTGCGGCGCGACACGCTGGCTTCGCGCACGATGTCGGCAATGGTGGTGTCGGCATAACCCTTGGCGGCCACGGCGCGCGCCATGCCTTCCAGCAGGCGGGCGCGGTGTTCGGTGCCCGCAGCGGGTGCAGCGGGCGCAGCAGTTGGGGCGGTGACTTCACTCATGGAGGCAGATCGCAAGGCAGAAAATTCAACAAGGTACTTGACAGTACCATAGTTGATCTGCATCATACAAACCCAATCGGTACTGTAAAGTACCAAACCTGTGCACCACCGTGCGGCCCCCTTTGCGCCAGGAGCCTTCTTTATGACCGAACTCGTTGTCCGCCGCCTGCTGATCGACCTGGAGACGCCGTTTGCGCGCCACTGGTGTGGGGGCGATGCGTTTCGCTCGGCGCTGTTCAATGCGCTGTCGATGAGCTTTCCGGTGGGCGAGCAGTTCTTCATCGACGCCGTGCGTGACGGCCACAAGGCCCTGCCCCCCGACCAACAAGCGCAGTTTGCCGAAGAGGTGCGCGGCTTTATCGGGCAAGAGGCCACCCACCGCCGCATCCATGCACTGTTCAACGGCCACCTCGACCAGCAGGGCCTCGCCAACGAATGGGCGCCGCGTGCGCAAGAGCGCATGAAGCTGTTTGCAGGCGCCGACCCACGCCATCCGCTGGCCGTGACCGCTGCCAACGAGCACTTCACCGCGCTGCTGGCCGAATGGCTGCTGGCCCACCCCGAGGTGCTGCAGGGCGCCGAGCCACGCCTGGCCACCATGTGGCAATGGCACTGCGCCGAAGAGTCCGAGCACAAGAACACGGCCTTCGACCTTTACCAGGCACTGGGCGGCAACCACGAGTGGCGCATCACCTGGTTCCGCCGCATCACGGTGGTGTTCCTCGGCGATGTGCTGCGCCAGACGGTGCTGAACCTGCGCCGCGATGGCGCGCTGTGGAAATGGAGCACGTGGACCAGCGCCGTACGCACGCTATTCGGCAAGGGCGGCCTGGTGCGCGAGACCTGGCGCCCCTGGCGCGAGTACCTGCGCCCCGACTTTCACCCCAGCCAGCACGGCACCGACCTGTCGGCACGCTGGCTGGCAGAGCACAGCAACGCCTACACCCCCGTGGGTGCGCGCTGACAACCACGACCTGACACCATGACCTATCCCACCACGCCCCGGCACACAGGCCGGGCAGGCGCGGCTTTGCTCTGCCTGCTTGCATCGACCGTCCTGCCCCTGCAGGCCTACGCTGGTCCCTTGGCATTTGACGCCGCTCTGCAGCAGCTGCAGCAGCGCTCCGACCAGCTGGCCGCATCGCGCAACGCTGTCGAAAGCGCCCAGCTGCGCCGCGACGCCATGCAGCGCCTGGGCGGCCCGGTGGTCAACCTGAGCGGCGCCGCCTACACCTACAACGCCAACCTGGACGTGGACCTGAACCCGCTGAACCGCGCCCTGCCCGGCGTGCTGTCGCAGCTGCCGCCCCAGCTGGCGGGCTCGCTGGCCCAGTTGCCCCACCTGCCGTCCAGCTACACGCTCAACCGCAGCAAGAGCGACACCACGGCCTCGGTCTCCGCCATCTGGCCCATCTACATGGGCGGCGCCAGCAATGCGGCCCGGGGTCTACTGGATGCACAGGCGCAAGAGGCCCAGGCCGACGCTACCAAAACCAGCCACGAGGCCACCACCTTGCTGGTGCAGCGCTACTTTGGCGCCCAGCTAGCGCAGCGCGCTGCCGTGCTGCGCGAATCGGCCCTGGCCACCATCGAACAGCACGACGCTGCCGCGCAGAAGATGCTGGACGCCGGCGTGATCGCGCGCGTCGAACGCCTGCAGGCCCGCTCCGCACTGGAAGAGGCCCGACGCAATGCCCGCAAGGCCCGCGACGATGCCGAGCTGGCCGCCACGGCGCTGACCCGCACCCTGAAGGCGTCCGACCTTGTCACGCCCACCAGCCCCCTGTTTGTGCTGAGCCAGCCGGTCGAACCCCTGCCCCACTTCATCGACACCGCTTTGGCCCACCACCCCGGCTTGGACAAGGTGGCCGCCAAGAGAGAACAAGCCACGCAACTGCACGCCGCCCAGGAGGCACTGCGCAAGCCCCAGGTGTTTGCGTTTGGCCAGCGCCAGCTCAAGACCGGTCGCGACGCCGACTGGGTGGCCGGTGTGGGCGTGCGCTGGACGCTGTGGGACTCCATCGACCGCAATGCGCTGGCCGAGTCGTCCAACCGCCAGATCGAGCAGGCTGAGCGCACTGGCGCGCAGGCGCAGAACGACATTGCCCTGCTGGTAGAGAAACGCTGGCTGGCCCTGGAGCAGGCGCGCCGCGCCTACTTTGCGCTGCAGCCAGGGCTGGAGCTGGCCGACGAAGTGCTGCGCCTGCGTATCTCGGGCCTGAAGGCGGGCACCAGCACCACGCTGGACCTGATCGACGCGCAGGTCAACCAGGCCAAGGCCCAGACCGAACGCGCCCAGGCCGCCCACGACTACGTGAAGGCGCTGGCCGACCTGTTGGAGGCCTGCGGCCTGTCGGAAGACTTTGGCAAATACATGGCGCGCGCTGATGCGCTGAAAGTGGAGTGAAGAGCATGAGCAAGAAAACAGCAGCCGTCGGCGCAGTGGCCTTTGTGGCCGTGGCAGGCTTTGTGGGCTTTGGCCTGTGGAAGGCCTCGCAGCCCGCGCCCGAGGTCTTTCAGGGCCAGATCGAAGCGCAAGAGGCCGACATCGCCCCCAAGGTCACCGCGCGCATTGCGCAGATCCTGGTGAAGGAAGGCGACCAGATCGCTGTGGGCGCCCCGCTGATCCGCATGGACAGCCCCGAGGTCAAGGCCAAGCTGGCACAGGCCACCGCCGCCCAGGAGGCTGCCCAGGCCGTGGCCGCCAAGGCTGAAAGCGGTGCCCGCCCGCAAGAGGTGGAGATGGCCCGCCTGAACTGGCAACGCGCCGTGGCCGCTGCCGACCTGGCCGAGTCGTCCTTCAAACGGGTCGATGGTCTGGCCCGCGAGGGCCTGGTGGCGGCACAAAAACGCGACGAGGCCGAGGCCAACTTCAAGGCCTCGCGCGACCAGGCGCTGGCGGCCAAGGCCCAGTACGACTTGGCCCGCGCCGGTGCGCGCAGCGAAGACCGGTCCGCCGCCAGCGCCCAGGCGCGCCAGGTGGCGGGCGTGGTCGCCGAGGTGCAGGCCGCCCAGGCCGAGACCGAACTCAAGAGCCCCGTGGCTGGCGAAGTGGCCAAGGTGCTGGCCCGCACGGGCGAACTGTCGCCGCAGGGCGTGGCCGTGGTCACGGTGGTGGACCTGAAGGACCAGTGGGTGGTGCTGAACGTGCGCGAAGACCGCCTGCAGCGCTTTGCCATCGGCAACGAGTTCGACGCCACCCTGCCCGCGCTGGGCGGCAAGACCGTGAAGTTCAAGGTTTACCACACGGCTGCGCTGCCCGACTTTGCCACCTGGCGCGCCACGCGCGCAGGCCAGGGCTTTGACGCCCGCACGTTTGAAGTGCGCGCGCGCCCGGCTGCCCCGATCGAAGGCGCACGCCCTGGCATGACGGTGCTGGTGCAGTGACATGCGCCTGATGCACAGAAATTTGAGTCAAATGTGCCGGTAGCGCCAGTGCAACATGCACAAACAGCTATGAATTCAATAGCAAACAGCTTCCGCCGCGAGGCCCGCCGCCTGGCGGCCGACCCGTGGGACCTGGCCATGGTCACCTGGGTGCCGCTGCTGGGCGTGGCGCTCTTGTGGTGGATCTTTTCGGCCGGCCTGCCGCGCCACTTGGCGGTGGGCGTGGTGGACGACGACCACTCCAGCCTGTCGCGCCAGCTGGTGCGCATGCTGGACGCCACACCCGGCGTGCAGATCACCCAGCACTTCACCAACGCGGCCGAGGCCGAACGCGCGCTGCGGGCGGTGGACGTGTACGCCGTGGTCTCCATTCCGCGCGACTTTGCGCGCACCGTGAAGGAAGGCCGCGCTGCGCAGGTCACGCTGCTGCACAACGCGCAGATGTCCACCCACTCGGGCCTGCTGCAGCGCGATGTGCGCACGGCCGTGGGCACCTTGTCGGCGGGTATCGAGATGGCCGCGCGCAACAAGCGCGGCGAAAGCGCCCAGGCCGTGCACGTGAGCATGGAGCCCATCCACACGCAGATGGTGGCGCTGTTCAACGTGTCCAGCAATTACGAGCAGTTTCTGGGCGCGGCGCTGATCCCCGCCCTGCTGCACATCCTGGCCATGACAGCCGGCGCCTGGACCGTGGGCCGCGAGTTGCGCGACCGCACGCTGGGCGAATGGCTGGGCGCGGGGGGCTGGGTGCGCACTGCAGGCGCGCTGGCGGGCAAGCTGGCCCTGCCCTGGATATCTCTCACGCTGGTGGGCCTGCTGGCGCTGGTGGGCATCACCTGGGGTCGAGGCTGGCACCCGCCGGGCAACCTGTGGTGGGTGGCTGCGGCGCTCGCACTGCTGATAGCCGTGTCGATCACCGCTGGCGCTGCGCTGGCGGGCATCACGCGGTCGCTGCGCACTGCGCTGTCGGGGGCGGGCTTTTTTGCAGCACCGGCATTTGCGTTCAGCGGCGTGGCCTTCCCACTCGCGGGCATGCCCGGCAGCGCCCGCGCCTGGGCCGAGGCCATGCCGTTCACACACTACATCCGCCTGCAGATCGAGCAGCTGCAAATGGGGGCACCGGTGGCCACCAGCGTATCGACCGTCGTGGCGCTGATCCTCGCCACCGCCGTGCTGTGGCTGCTGGGCGCCACCGCACTCGCGCTGGCGCACCAGCGCCCCGACACGTGGGGAGGCCGCTGATGAACACGACAACACAACCCGTGCCCGTCGCAACCCCCTCGCAGCAAGGCCTGCTGGGCGCCTGGCTGCACGCCCTGGCCACCGTGGTGCGCGACAAGGGCGTGCTGCTGCTGTTGGTGGGCGCGCCGGTGCTCTACGGCTTTTTCTATCCCTGGTTCTATGCCGACGAGGTGCTGACCCGAGTCCCCGTAGCCGTCGTGGACTTGGACCACACCAGCCTGTCGCGCCAGATCACCCGCTTTGCCGACGCCGACCCGCGCATCGAGGTGCATCTGGTCACCGGTAGCGAGCGCGAGGCGCAGGAGGCCCTGTGGCGCGGCGAGATCGAGGGCTATGCGGTGATCCCAGCCGGGCTCAAGCGCAACGTGGTGCGCGGCGAAAACGCCGTGGTCAGCATCGAGGCCAACGGCGCCTACGCGCTGCTGAACAAGGCGGTGCAATACGGCTTTGCAGAAGCGGTCGGCACGGTATCGGCCGGGGTCGAGATCCGCAAGCTGCAGGCCAGCGGCCAGAGTGCCCCGCAGGCCCGCGCCAGCCGCGCGCCCGTGCAGCTGCAGATGGTGGCGCTGTTCAACCCCACCGAGGGCTACGGCAGCTTTGTGGTGCCCGCGGTGGCGCTGCTCATCCTGCAGCAAACCCTGCTGATGGGTGCGGCAATGCTCACCGGCACCTGGGTCGAAAGCGGCCAGCACCGCGCCCGCGCCACCACCTGGCTGGGCCGCCTGCTAGCGTTGTGCACACTGGGCTGGGCCAGTGGCCTCTTCTACTTTGGGTGGATCTTTGTGCTGCACGACTACCCGCGCGGCGGCAACCTGCTGGGGGCGCTGGCGCTGCTGGCCTGCTATATCCCGGCCATCGCGGCGCTGGGCGCGTTGCTGGGCCTGTGGTTTGGCAACCGCGAACGCGCGCTGCAGGTGCTGCTGTTCACCACGCTGCCCATCGCGTTCGTCGCGGGCTTCTCGTGGCCGGTGGAGGCCCTGCCCGAGCCGCTGCAGTGGCTGCGCTGGCTGCTGCCCAGCACCTCGGGCGTGCAGGCGTCGCTGCGGCTTAACCAGCTGGGCGCGCCGCTGTCCGCCGCGCTGCCTTACCTGTGTGCGCTGGTGGCGCTGGGTGCGGTGTGCGCAGGGGCCGTGCTGGCCCTTGCGAGGCCGTCAAACCCTGGCGCTCAAGCAGTAAACGCGGCGGAGCGCGAGCGCAGAGCTTACTGAGGGTGGGCAGCAGCCTGTTGCCCGGTACGCAAGCGCACCGGGCCGCTGCGCTCTTCCACTGCCGCCTGCACCTCCTTGCGCAGGCCAAGTGCAAACGCCCATTCGGCCACCACAAACAGCGGGCCCACAATCAGGCCAACCAGGTCGTCCACAAAAGCGGGCTTGCGGCCTTCGTAATAGTGGCCCACGAACTGGATCACCCAGCCCACCGCAAACAGGCCGATGCCCGTGGCCAGCCAGACGGCCAGGGTCTGTGCGGCCACCCATTGCCCGCCCACCAGCATGGCGGCCAGCAGCGCGGCCATGGCCAGGCCAAAACGCATGTCCAGGCGGAAGTAGAAGACGCTGGCCGCCAACGCAGCCAGCAGGGCCGGGCTCACGGGCACCGCACCCACCATCCAGGTCGGGCGCGACAGCAGGATGACGACGGCAAACATGATCATGGGCACGCCCACAAAATGGGTGTGGATGTTGCGCGGGTCGCGGTGGTAGTCGGCGTATTGGGAGAGGTGGTCGATCAGGGTTTTCATGGGTGTCTCCAGCATGTGTTTTGCGCAGCATCAATACTCGCTCTGGGGCTGTGCCAGCGTCTGTCGTGCAGACGACAAAAACCCCGCCGCCCTCCTGCCCCGTTCACTCGCATCCCATGTCCCCCCCTTCTGCCTATTTACCCGTCCTCCAGACAGGCCGCTGGTTTGCCCACCTGCCGCCCGACTTTGCCCAGCCGCTGATTGCCATGGCGCAGTTGCGCCATCTGGCGACGGGTGAGGTGCTGTTCCGGCGAGGTGATGCGCCCTGTGGCCTGTATGCGGTGGTGCGCGGCGCGGTCAGCATCTCGGGCACCCGGGGGCGGGCCGACGAGGCGCGTGCGGCACTGCTGATCCGCCTGGAGCCGGCGCACTGGTTTGGCGAGATCTCGGTGTTTGACAACTCGGCCCGCACGCACGATGCGCAGGCCACCGAACCCACGACCCTGGTGCACATCCCGCACGAGCGAGTGCAGCACTGGCTGCAGGCCCACCCGCAGCACTGGCACGCGCTGGCCTTGCTGATGACCGACAAGCTGCGCTCGGCCTTTGTGGCCATGGAAGAGCTGGCGCTGTTGCCCGCCCCGCAGCGCCTGGCACGGCGCCTGGTGATGATGGCCGAGGGCTACGGGCAGTGGACGGCCGAAGGGCAGTCGCGCCGGGTGATCGAGATCTCGCAGGAGCAGCTGTCGCTGATGCTGGCGATCTCGCGCCAGACCACCAACCAGATCCTTAAAGACCTGGAGTCGCGCCAGCTGGTGCGCGTGCAGCGCGGCGAGGTGGAGATTTTGGACCTGGCCGGCCTGCGGGGCGTTTGCGCCTGATTACTATCGAATCAATAGCATCCAAGGCATGATGCGCTAGCGCATGAGCCGGTTTTTATACAAATACTAAGCACACATTCCATTTCCGGGCAAAATGGCGGCCATGCAACTCAACTACATCGCCAACGCCTCGGTGCCCTCGTCCTCGGGCCGCACGGTCCCTGTGATCGACCCGTCCGACGGCCAGCCCTTCGACGAGATCCAGCGCAGCAACGCCGACGACATCGACGCGGCGGTGCATGCAGCCCGCCAGTGCTACAACGCGGTGTGGCAGAAGCTGGCTCCGGTGGAACGCGGCCGCCTGCTGCAAAAGCTCTCGGCCAAGATCCTGGAACATGCGGACGAGCTGACGGCGCTGGAGCAGCGCGACTGCGGCAAGCCCACCAAGCAGGCACGCGCCGACGCGATTGCGCTGGCGCGCTACTTCGAGTTCTACGCCGGTGCATGCGACAAGTTCCACGGCGAGACCATCCCCTACCCCGATGGCTACAGCGTGCTGACTTGGCGCGAGCCCCATGGCGTCACGGGCCATGTGATCCCCTGGAACTACCCGATGCAGATCTTTGGCCGCAGCGTAGGCGGTGCCCTGGCTGCGGGCAATGTGTGCGTGGTCAAGCCGGCCGAAGACGCTTGCCTCTCGCTGATCCGCGTGGCGCAACTCGCGGCCGAGGTGGGCTTCCCCGCCGGCGCGCTCAACATCGTCACCGGCTACGGCCATGAAGTGGGCGACGCGCTGGCGCGCCACCCCGGCATCGACCACATCAGCTTCACCGGCAGCCCCAAGATCGGCACGCTGATCCAGCAGGTGGCGGCAGAGCGCCACTGCCCCGTCACGCTGGAGCTGGGTGGCAAGAGCCCGCAGATCATCTTTGCGGATGCCGACCTGGACGCCGCCATCCCCGTGGTCATCAACGCCATCGTGCAGAACGCCGGGCAGACCTGCTCGGCCGGCTCGCGCGTGTTGATCGACTCGCTGATCTACGAACCCCTGCTGGAGCGCCTGGGCAAGGCGTTTGAAAAGCTGCGCGTCGGCCCCGCCGCCATGGACCTGGACGTGGGCCCGCTGATCCGCCAGACGCAGCAGCAGCGCGTGTGGGACTTCCTCTCCGACGCGCAAGTGGCTGGCATCCCCATGGTGGCCCAGGGCGTGGTGGTGGACGAAGCCCCCGAGACCGGCTACTACCAGGCTCCCACCTTGCTGCGCGATGTGCCCGTGGGCCATCGCCTGGCGCAGGAAGAAGTCTTCGGCCCCGTGCTGTCGGCCATGGCCTTCCAGGACGAAGACCACGCCGTGGAACTGGCCAACGCCACGCAGTTCGGCTTGGTCGCGGGCATCTGGACGCGCGACGGCGCGCGCCAGTTCCGCATGGCCAAGCGCGTGCACAGCGGCCAGGTGTTCATCAACAACTACGGCGCGGCCGGCGGTGTGGAGCTGCCGTTTGGCGGCGTCAAATCCAGCGGCTATGGGCGCGAAAAGGGCTTTGAGGCGCTGTACGGCTTCACCACCTTGAAGACGGTGGCCATCAAGTACGGTTGAAGAGGCATTGCAGGGTGTCTCGCCTGCGCACGACAGCGCAGGGAGGCCCCAGTAACCTTGGCCGCTTCTGCACGACGATTTTTCTTTTTCCATGCCCCTGAGTCCCCCCGCCCCCCGCACCCTGAAACATGTCCGCCGGGTGAACTACCAGGGCTTTGAACGCGACGATGGCCTGTGGGACATCGAAGGCGAGCTGCACGACAGCAAGGCCTATGACGCCACCTCCTTTCGCGATCCCACCAAGCAACGCCTGGCAGGCGAGGCCATCCACCACATGTGGCTGCGCGTGACCGTGAACCGCCAGCTGGTGGTGCAGGCGGTGGACGTGGCGATGGACTCGCACCCGCTCAAGGGCTGCACCGAGGCCCAGGCCGCGCTGCAGCGCATGGTGGGCTGCAGCATGGCGCGCGGCTGGCGCCAGGCCATCCAGAAGCACCTGGGCGGCGTGGAAAGCTGCACGCACCTGCGCGAGCTGCTGTTCAACCTCGCCACGGCAGCGTTCCAGTCAGTGCCTGCGGTGTTTTCGTCCAGCGATCCTGCCGAGCCGCCGCGCCACCTGGGCCAGTGCACGGGATGGGACTTCAATGGCCAAGGCGTGAAAGAGTTTTTCCCCCAGTTCTATGGCCGGCAGCCCAAGGCACCCGCCCCGGCTCCCTCTACGGCCGATACGGTTTCGGCCACTGAAATTTCAGCCCCATCGGGCGCTAGCGCTGGTTGAATATGCGCTGGTAGCTATCAATTTTGATATATCACCCCAACCCATCGGAGACACCCATGCGTGTGCAGAACAAATCCATCATCGTCACCGGCGCCGGCAATGGCATTGGCGAAGGCATTGCCAAACGCCTGGCGGCCGAGGGCGGCAAGGTCATCGTCAATGACATCAACGAAGCGGGCGGCCAGCGCGTGGTGGCCGAGATCACGGCCGCGGGCGGCACGGCCGCGTTCTTCAAGGCCGACGTGACGAAGTCCGCCGAAGTGAAGGCCATGGTCGACGAAGCCGTGCGCCTGTACGGCCGCCTGGACGTGGTGGTGAACAACGCGGGCTGGACGCACCGCAACCGCCCCATGCTCGAAGTGAGCGAGGAAGAGTTCGACAAGGTCTATGCCATCAACATGAAGAGCATCTACCTCTCGGCCATCCACGCCGTGCCCGCACTGCGTCAGGCGGGCGGCGGCAGCATCATCAACATCGCCTCCACCGCCGGGCTGCGCCCCCGCCCGGGCCTCACTTGGTACAACGGCTCCAAGGGCGCCGTGATCATCACCAGTAAGTCCATGGCCGCCGAGCTGGGCCCGGACAACATCCGCGTGAACTGCATCAACCCCGTGTTCAACCCCGACACGGGCCTGGCTGCCGAGTTTGCAGGCGGCCCGGTGGACGATGCGCGCCGCGCCAAGTTCCTGGCCACCATTCCGCTGGGCCGCTTCTCCACCGCGCTCGACGTGGCCAATGCGGCGCTGTACCTGGCGAGCGAGGAGGCATCGTTCATCAGCGGCGTGTGCATCGAGGTGGATGGCGGGCGCTGCGTGTAAGCGGGCGATCGTCCAAGTGCCTTCCAATCCGCACCAAGCCAGTGCGGATTGATTTGACGGTCTTGTCGCTGCTGCCTATAGTGCCGCCGATGTTTGCGAGCCACTCTCCCGCCACAGCCGCCAGCGCCACCGCGCCGCTGCGCCGTGGCGTGCGCTCGCAGGCCACGCTCCAGGCCGGTGACCGCGCTCTCTGCACCCTCGCTGCAGATTCCTGAGCCCGGCGACACCCCCTCCCCTCCGCATTCTTTTCGCGCACCTCCTGTCGCCGGGCCCCACACCCAGCGCCAGCTTGCGCCTTGGCCACGGCCGGGGCGCGGACGTCAGGAGTGTCCATGCCCTCGTTTCCTTCGGGCGAGATTTCGCTCGCCCCGTGCGCGCCCGCGCACCCACTTGCTGCCCCTGCGCTCGCGCGCGACGGTGCTGTCGATCAGGCCGTGGCCCACGCAGCCGCCGCCGACATCACCCGCCAGTTCATCCGTGCCAAGCAGCCCTGCACCGACGGGTACCGCTGGTACCTGCGCCGCCAGGAAGGCGCCAGCAACTACCAGGCGTTGCTCGACGACCTGGTGCGCGAGGGCCGCGTGGAAGATGCGTGCTGGATGCTGGACCAGTTCGGCCCCACCAACGATGTGCTGGAGGTGGACCACCTGGAGGCCGACGCGCTGGTGTTTGCCGGCAGCGTGCACTGCCGGGGCAGCGCGGACGTGGACGGTGTGCTGCGCACCGGCCGCAGCCTAAGTGTGCAGGGCGGCCTGCGGGTGGGCGGTGCGCTGCGCGTGGGCGAAGACCTGCGCGTGGCAGGCGCGGTGCGCTGCGAGGGCAGCGCGCGGCTGCAGGGCGATGTGCGCGCGGGCTGGTCGCTGACCGTAGCGCAGCGGCTGCAATGCACGGGCAGCCTGCGCGTGGGCGGCGAGCTGGACTGCGGCGCCGCCGTCCAGATCGGCGGCCACTGCCGGGTGGCCCAGGATCTGCGCGTGGCGGACGACCTGGGCTGCGAAGGCGGCCTCAAGGTGGGCGGCCACCTGCATGCCGGCGCGGCCCTGCAGGCGGCCCGGGGCCTGTGGGTGATGGGCGATGTGGACTGCAAGGGCCACCTGCAGGTGGGCTGGGGGGTGCGGGCCGGTGGGCATATCCACGCCGGTGGCACCATCCGCGCGGGAGAGAGCCTGTGGGCGGGCGACACGATTGCCGCGGGCGAAGCCTATGGCGTGTATGCGGGCCTGGATGTGCCCTTGCCCGACTGGCCCCACAGCGCCCAGGTCAGCGCCCGCGAACAACCCGCGCGCCTGCTAAGCGGCTGCTGGGCTGGCGGCCCGGGGAGCACGCAATGACGGCAAGCACCTTCTGCCTGCACCTGCCGGGCCCTGCCATCGCCACCACCAAGGCACAGGCCAGCCCAGGCCTGCGGGGCCGCTGGGCCCAGTGGCTGACCGAGCTGCGCATCGACGTGGACCTGTCGGGCCGCGACATCCAGCGCGAGTTCGATGCGCTGTATGACCGCATCCGCACCAACCACCGCACGCGCGATGCGATACGGCCGCTGCCCCTGCACCTGCGCGGGCTGGTGTTTCGCCTGCGCGAGGCCGATGGCGAATATTTTGTGTATGCCATCGACCCGCTGCGCAACCGCATCGTGGCTTACACCGTGTTCAACCGGCTGGTGGAGGTGGACCGCCGCACCGACCGCCACCTGCGCGCGCCCCACACCAAGGTGGCGCACGGCTACCGTCGCATGGGCATTGCCACGGCCATCTACCGCTGGTGGCTGGACTCGGGCCGTTGCCTCATGACGGGGGCACGCCAGTCTGCCGGTGCCCACGGCCTGTGGATGGCCCTGGCGCGCGACTACGAGTTGGCCGCCGTGCGCATCGATGCAAACAAGCGTGTGCAGCAGTTGCAAATGCCCCCACCGCCAGGATTTTTTGACGCGCTGGACACGCGGCTGGTACTGGTGGGGCGCGATTGCCGCTTGGCGGACTTCACGCAGCCCGCTGCCTGCAACGGCCAGTGACCCGATGGGCCGAGCCGCGCGGAGCCGATCAGCCCAGCACCTCGCGCAGGGCGGCCTCGTACAGGCTGGTGAGCTTGTCCATCACACCCAGCAGGCGCTCGCTGGTCGTTGCCACCGCGTTGAGCCCGGCATCATCGGCCGGGCGGCGCAGGGCCGCGTCGAAGAACAGCCATTGCGAGTCGGCCAGCTCCAGCTCGCTGCGGATGGCGGGCGTGGACACGGGGGCGGCCTTGAGCGTCTGCAGCGCCTGCCGGAAGTCGGCCGCATCGGCCGCCAGCTGCGCATGCACAACCTTCGACTCCACCTTGGCAGCACTCAAGAAATAGTTTTTGGCCAGGCGCTGCGACAGCATGCGCTGGCGGCCCGCCAGGTTGACCAGGCGGGCGCTGGGCGCCTGCGCCATCTTCTCGATGGACTCGGTCACAGCCTGGGCCACCAGCAGCGTGCGGTCAGCCTGCTCGGAGGCCGCAACGACCAGGGCGGTCTGGGTGGCCGGCGCTGCAGTCAGCTGGTTGAGCAGCGCAAACTGCTTTTGTACATCTTCCAGTTGGCGCCCCACATCGGCGGGCCAGCGCCCGGTCTGCATGCCCCGGGCCAGCTCGTTGCTGCCCGACTGCACCATCTTGCGGGCCAGCCCCATCACATCCACTGCCGCGCCGGGCAGCACCTGCAGGTACTGCTGGCAATAGGCCTTGGCCATGCGTTGCGACAACGCACGGAACCAACCCGCATAGTTGATGGCGCCGGACAACCCCATCTGTGCCTGGGCCCCACCGGCCCCACTCGCCCAGGTGGGCAGCAGGATGCCTGCCGCCACCCACTGAACCGCCACACGGCGCTGGCAGGGCATGGCGTCGGCGGAGAAGCTGTTCAATACCTCGCGAACTGGCATGGGAACCCTTTGAAATAGGATGCCTGCATTGTTGCAATGCAGCATTTCCATGCCCTGCGCCAGATCAAAGCGCCCCGCCATCCGCCACAATCGTTTGCGCTGCCGCAACAAATCCGCCTTCAAGGTCATTCGCAGCAGGGCCTACACCTCCCCGCCAAACCTGACACACTGCGCCGCTCAGGAGACAAACATGTTGATACAACTGACCTATGCCAGCCGCACGTCCCGCGTGCTCGGCCCTGCGGACATCAAGGACATCTTGAGCGCCTCGCAGCGCAACAATGCCCGCGCGGGCATCACCGGCGCGCTGTGCCTGAACAACGGCATCTTCCTGCAGCAGCTCGAAGGCGACCGCACTGCCGTCAACGCGCTGTACCACCGCCTGCTCAAAGACACGCGCCACAAGGACACGGCTGTGCTGGACTTTGGCGAGATCCCGCACCGCCGCTTCACCAGCTGGTCGATGGGGCTTCTGGGCTCGGTGGACGCCAACCGGCAGCTGTTCCTCAAATACTCGAGCACCCCGGATTTCGACCCTTTCAGCATGAGCACCTTGATGCTGCGCAGCTTCTTCGACGAGATACTGCAGAACGTGCGCTGGCTGGAGTGAGAAAATGCGGGCCATGTGCCCTCCCGCCCTGCTGAACGAGCCCACCCATGTCTGAACGCGTGATCCCGCTGGTCGATGAGCGGCTGGCCTCGCTGGCGGCCAAAGTGCCAGCGCAGCTGGTCAGCCCCACAGGGCTACTCACCGATGCCCGGGGCCGCCCGCTGCGCGACCTGCGCATCAGCGTGACGGACCGCTGCAACTTCCGCTGCAACTACTGCATGCCCAAGGAAGTGTTCGACAAGGACTATCCCTACCTGCCGCACGGGGCTTTGCTGAGCTTTGAGGAAATCACACGGCTGGCGCGGCTTTTTCTGGCGCATGGCGTGCGCAAGATCCGCCTGACGGGCGGCGAACCCCTGCTGCGCAAGAACCTCGAAGACCTGGTGGCGCAACTGGCCCAGCTGCGCACCGTGGACGGCGTAGCGCCCGACCTCACCCTCACCACCAACGGATCACTGCTCGCGCGCAAGGCCCAGGCCCTGAAGGACGCGGGCCTGAACCGCGTGACGGTGAGCCTGGACGGCCTGGACGACACCATCTTTCGCCGCATGAACGATGTGGACTTTCCGGTGGCCGATGTGCTGGCCGGCATCGAGGCCGCGCATGCAGCAGGCCTGTCGCATATCAAAGTCAACATGGTGGTCAAGCGCGGCACCAACGACCACGAGATCTTGCCCATGGCGCGGCACTTTCGCGGCACAGGCACCACCCTGCGCTTCATCGAATACATGGACGTGGGCGCCACCAACGGCTGGCGCATGGACGAGGTGCTGCCATCGGCCGAACTCATCGAACGCCTGCGTGCTGAACTGCCGCTGGTGCCGCTGGACCCGAGCAGCCCCGGAGAAACCGCCGAGCGCTGGGGCTATGCCGATGCGCAGGGCCAGCACGACCCGGCACTGGGCGAGGTGGGCGTGATCAGCAGCGTGACCCAGGCCTTCTGCCACGACTGCAACCGCGCGCGCCTGTCCACCGAAGGCAAGCTCTACCTGTGCCTGTTTGCCAGCCAGGGCTACGACCTGCGCAGCCTGCTGCGCGGCGGCGCAAGCGATGCTGACATTGCCTCGGCCATCGCCCCCATCTGGCAGCAGCGCAACGACCGCTATTCGGAGCTGCGCAGCAGCCTGCCCGCCGACACCGGCCAGGGCGCGCGCCGCGTTGAGATGAGCTACATCGGCGGATGACCTCGGACAACCCCCTGAGCGACTGCGTCGCTTCCCCCTTCTCTCGCACCGCTGCGCGATGCGGGAAGGGGGACGCAGCCCTCGCTGCGGGGCGGCCCTTGCTCGGCTGCCCTGACCTGCAGAGCGCAGCCTCAAAGGCCACGGGAAATTCCGGCCTGCATTCTTTTGAAGAGCATCCATGATTCAAACCCAAGACATCACCGGCCTGGTCCTCGCAGGGGGCCGAGGCTCCCGCATGGGCGGGGTGGACAAAGGCCTGCAGAACTTTCGCGGCCTGCCACTGGCCCTGCACACGCTGATGCGGCTGCAGATGCAGACGGGCAACGTGATGGTCAACGCCAACCGCAATCTGGCCGCGTATGAAGCGTTTGGCACGCCAGTGTGGCCCGACGTGCTGAGCGACTACGCAGGGCCCCTGGCGGGCTTTCTGACCGGACTGGAGCGCTGCGAAACGCCCTGGCTGCTGACGGTGCCCTGCGACACGCCGCTGTTTCCGCTGGACCTCGCCCAGCGCCTGGCGGCTGCGGCAGACGCCGAGGGCGCCGACATTGCCATGGCCGCAGCGCCCGAAGACGACGGCCAGGGCCACATCACCGTGCGCCCGCAGCCGGTGTTCTGCCTGCTGCGCGTGGACCTGCTGGAAAGCCTGGTCGCCTTCACCCAGGCCGGTGGCCGCAAGATCGACGCATGGACGGGCCAGCACCGCTGCGCCATCGTGCCCTTCGACCAGCCGGGCGACGACCCCCAGGCTTTCTTTAACGCCAACACGCTGGCCGAGCTGCACGCGCTGGAAAGCAGCAGCGCGCCCCAGGCCTGAGCTCCCCACCGATCCCATGAACCATCGCCCTCCCGTGGACGCAGTGGACCGAGTGGAACCAACGGATGCTGGCGCGGTACACATCCGCCCCCTGGTCGCCGCCGATGCGGTGGCCTACAAGGCCCTGCGCGACGAGGCACTGCGCACGGCGCCGGATGCTTTCACCTCGGACTACGAATCCTCCGTGGGCCGCGATGCCAGCGAGTACGTGGCGCGGTTTGGCGCGCTGGAGTCCGGCCAGTTCTTTCTGGGCGCCTTCGATGCTGCAGGCCAGTTGCTCGGCTGTCTGGGTTGCGAGCGCGAACAGCGCGCCAAGCAGCGCCACTGCGCGGTGGTGGTCGGCATGATGGTGTCGCCCGCTGCGCAGCGCCGGGGCATTGGCCGGCAGCTGGTGGAGGCCTGCGTGCAAGCCGCCAGCCGGGTGCCAGGGCTGACCCAGCTGGTGCTCACCGTCACCGCGTCCAACCAGCACGTGGTGCGCCTGTACGAGCAGGCCGGGTTCCGCGCCTGGGGCCTGCTGCCCAACGCCATCGTGGTGGATGGCGTGGGCTACGACAAGCTGCACATGGTGCGGCTGCTCTCCCACTGAATTCAAGCCAATCCCACCCATGAAAACCATTGCCCAGATAGCCGCCGAGCTGCAAGGCTACGACCCGCAGGCCCTGAGCGCTGCCGATGTGAACCAGTTTCTGGACCGGCTGGTCGAGCCCGTCACCGCCACCGAAGTGCTGCCGCTGTTCAGCGCGCTGGGCCGCGTGTTAGCGCAGGATGTGATCTCGCCCGTCAGCGTGCCGCCCCACGACAACTCGGCCATGGACGGCTACGCCTTTGCGGGTGCGCAACTGGTGGCCGGGCAGCCGCTCACGCTGCGCGTGGTGGGCACCGCCCTGGCGGGCAAGGCCTGGGCGGGCACGGTGGCTGCGGGCGAATGCGTGAAGATCATGACCGGCGCCATCATGCCCGCCGGGCTGGACACCGTGGTGCCGCAAGAGTTCACCACCGCCACTGCCGACGGCCACATCACCATCGCCGCCGATGTGCTGCGCGCCGGAGACAACCGCCGCTTCAAGGGCGAGGACATCATGGAAGGCCGCGTGGCCCTGGCCCGTGGCGAGCTGCTGACGCCTGCCGCCCTGGGCCTGGTGGCCAGCCTCGGCCTGCCCACCGTCACGGTGGTCCGCCGCCTGCGCGTGGCGTACTTCTCCACCGGCGACGAGATCCTGAGCCTGGGCGAGGTGCCGCGCGAAGGCGCGGTGTACGACAGCAACCGCTATACCGTGTTCGGCCTGCTCACGCGCTTGGGGGTGGAGGTGATCGACCTGGGCGTGGTGCGCGACGAGCCCGCGCTGCTCGAAGCCGCCTTCCGCCAGGCAGCCCAGCAGGCCGACGCCATCATCACCAGCGGCGGCGTGAGCGTGGGCGAGGCCGACCACACCCGCACCATGATGAAAAAGCTGGGCGACGTGGCCTTCTGGCGCATCGCCATGCGCCCCGGCCGCCCCATGGCCGTGGGGCGCATCAACAAAGCAGAAAATCAAGCCATTTCCGCCTCAAGCGCTAGTGGATCAAGCGCTGGCAGCTATCAAAACGATATCAGCGCACCCAGCGGTGGCGCCGTGCTGTTCGGGCTGCCCGGCAACCCGGTGGCGGTGATGGTGACCTTTCTGGCCTTTGTGCGCCCCGCCCTGCTGCGCATGATGGGGTGCACCCGCGCGGCGCCCCCGATGCTGCGCGCCATCAGCACCGAGCCCATGCGCAAGAAGCCCGGCCGCACCGAATACCAGCGCGGCCTGGTCACCACCGCCGCCGACGGCACGCTGCAGGTACGCACCACCGGCAACCAGGGCTCGGGCGTGCTCAGCTCCATGGTGCAGGCCAACGGGCTCATCGTGCTGCACCACGGCCAGGGCAACGTCGCGGTGGGCGATGCGGTGGACGTGATGGTGTTTGAGGGCGTGATCTGACACGGCAATGCGCCGCCAGCCGGTGCATGGCACCGGCCACCAAGGTAACCTGAAACCTGCCTCTCGCCCTGTTCACAAACCGCGAATCCCGCCATGCCCTACGCCGCCCAACACCTTGCACACCCCCCATCCCGAGACGATGTGGACCGCCTGCCCGGCGCCACAGTGGTAGAGTTCGGCACGCCCTGGTGCAGCCACTGCCAACGCGCCCAGCCGCTGATCGAAGCCGCCCTGAAGGACCGCGCGGACATTGCGCACGTCAAGGTGGAAGACGGCCCTGGCCAGCGCCTGGGCCGCACGTTCGGCGTGAAGCTCTGGCCCACGCTGATATTCCTGAGAGACGGCCAGGAGGTAGCCCGCCTGGTGCGCCCCCAGGGAGAGCAGGATCTGCAGGACGCGGTGCAGTCGGTGCTGGCCTGAGTCGCCCGCGCCGCCAAATCGACCCACACATCGTTCAGGCATGTACTGAAAAGCAGAAAGGGCCCGACGGGACCCTTTCCTGCCTTGTATGGTCTGTGTGGTTTTAACTGCCGGGCTTGTCAGCCCGAGCCGCACTGAAGACTACTTGGCCACATAGTCGTGCGGGTGCAGCGGGTGTGCCGGCGCATCCACCGCCACCGCCGTGTTGGCCCCCGGCACCGCCTTGCGGGCGAACAGTGTGTACATGGTGGGCACCACAAAAATGGTGAGCAGCGTGCCCAGCGACATGCCGCCCACAATCACCCAGCCGATCTGTGTGCGCGTTTCGGCGCCAGCACCCGTGGCCAGTGCCAGGGGGATGGCTCCGAGCACCATGGCACCCGTGGTCATCAGGATGGGGCGCAGGCGCTGGGCCGAGGCCTTGACCAGCGCGTCCACCATCTCCATGCCCTCTTCGCGCAGCTGGTTGGTGAACTCCACGATCAGGATGCCGTGTTTGGTGATCAGGCCCACCAGCGTGATCAGCCCGATCTGCGAATAGACGTTGAGCGAGCCGCCGCTCCACTTGAGCGCCAGCAGCGCACCGATCATCGACAGCGGCACCGACACCATGATGACCAGCGGGTCGATGAAGCTCTCGAACTGCGCCGCCAGCACCAGGAAGATGAACACCAGCGCCAGCACAAACACCACGCCCAGGGCACCCTGCGAGTTCTTGAATTCCCGCGAGGTGTCGTTCAGGTCGGTGGTGTAGCCGGGCTTGAGCACCCTGGCCGCCGTCTCGTTCATGAAGGTGATGGCCTCGCCCAGCGAGTAGTCGGACGACAGGTTGGCCGTGATGGTGGCCGAGCGGCGCTGGCCAAAGTGGTTCAGCTCGCGAGGGCTCACGCTTTCGCGCACGTTGACCAGGCTGGTCAGCGGGATCATCGCGTCGTTGCGGCCGCGCACATAGATGGTGTCGATGTTTTCGGGCGTGGTGCGGCCCCGGGCCTCGGTCTGCACGATCACGTCGTACTGCTCGGCATCGCGTTTGTAACGTGTGACGGTGCGGCCGCCCAGCATGGTCTCGATGGCCTTGGCCACCACTTCCACGCTCACGCCCAGGTCGGCGGCGCGTTCACGGTTGACTTCGATGCGCAGCTCGGGCTTGTTCAGGCGCAAGTCCACGTCGGGGGACACGATGCCGGGGTTCTGCGCGATCTCGGCCATGAATGCGGCCACCACCTTGCTCAGGTTCTCGTAGCTGTCTGAGGTCTGGATCACGTAGGTGAGGGGTCGCGAGCGAAAGCCCTGGCCCAGCGACGGCGGTGTGATCAGAAAAGCATTCACGCCGGGCAGGCCCGCCACCTTGGGCTGCAGCTCCTTGGCCAGGGCCAGCGTGGTGCGGTCGCGCTTTTCCCAGTCCACGGTGCGATAGATGACACTGCCCTGTGCCACCGTGGGGTTGCCGATGTTGGCAAACACGCGGTCGAATTCGGGGTAGGTGTTGCCGATCTTTTCCAGCTCCAGCGCATAGCGGTTGGTGTAGTCCAGCGTGGCGCCGTCGGGTGCGGTCACGCTGGCCAAAATGGTGCCTCGGTCTTCCAGCGGCGACAGCTCCTGCCGCATGGTGGGGAACACCAGCACCAGCGCCGCACCGCTCAGGGCCATGACGCCCAGCACAATCCAGCGGGCCTGGAACAGCGCACCCCGCACACCACCGCGCCCCGAACCCGTGCCGCCCCAGCGGGCCGTTACGATCCAGCGCAGCAAACGGCCATAAGCGTCCGACAGGGCCGTGAGCCAGCGCTCCATGGAGCGGTCGAACCAGTTGGGATTCGGGTTGTGCTTGAGCAGCAGCGAACACATCATGGGCGAGAGCGTCAACGCCACAAAGCCCGACACCACCACGGCCCCGGCCAGCGCCAGCGCAAACTCCACGAACAAGCGCCCCGTGCGGCCGGGTGTGAATGCGAGTGGCGCATACACCGCCACCAGCGTGAGCGTCATGGCCACTATGGCAAAGCCAATTTCACGGGCGCCCTTGATGGCTGCAGAAAACGGGTCGAGCCCCTCTTCGATGTGGCGGTAGATGTTCTCCAGCATCACGATGGCGTCGTCCACCACCAGGCCAATGGCCAGCACCAGCGCCAGCAGCGTGAGCGTGTTGATCGAAAAGCCCGCCAGTGCCATCAGCGCAAAACTGCCCACCAGGCTGACCGGGATGGTGATGATGGGAATGATGGACGCACGGAACGTGCGCAAGAACACAAAGATCACCAGGGCGACCAGCACCACGGCCTCGATGATGGTGGAGTACACGCTCTTGATGGAGCGGTCGATGAACAGCGAGTTGTCGTTGGCAATGTCGATGCCGATGTCTGGCGGCAGGTCGGCCTTGAGCAGGGGGATCATGGCGCGCACGCCCTTGGACAGCTCCAGCGGGTTGGCCGTGGCCTGGCGGATCACGCCCACCGAGATCGCATCGCGGCCATTGAGCCGCACGCGGCTGCGGTCGCTGGCGGGGCCTTCTTCCACCCGGGCGACATCGCGCACCCGCACCGAAAACCCGTTGACCGTGCGGATCACGATGTCGGAAAACTGCGCCGGGGTTTTCAGGTCGGTCTGCGAGGTCACGCTGAACTCGCGCTGTTGCGACTCGATGCGGCCCGCGGGCAGCTCCAGGTTGTTGCGGCGGATGGCGTCTTCCACGTCCTGCGTGGTCAGGCGGTAACCGGCCATGCGTTCGGGGTCCAGCCACACCCGCATGGCGTATTTGCGCTCGCCGTAAATCGGCACGTCAGCCACACCGGTCACGGTCTGCAGGCGGGGCTTGACGATGCGGTTGATGAGGTCGTTGACCTCCAGCGGGGTGCGCGTGTCGCTGCTAAAGGCCAGCCACATCACGGGCGAGGCGTCGGCCTCGACCTTGGCAATCACGGGCTCATCCACCGCGAGGGGCAGGCGGTTGCGCACACGGGCCGTGCGGTCGCGCACTTCGGCTGCCGCGTTGTCGGCATCCTTCTCCAGCCGAAAGCGCACGCTGATCTGGCTTTGTTCGGCCCGGCTGATGGAGGTGATCACGTCCACCGCATCGATCCCGGCGATGGAGTCTTCGAGCGGCTTGGTGACCTGCGATTCAATCACTTCGGCCGACGCGCCCGCGTAGCGCACGCTGACGGTGACCACGGGTTCGTCGATCTTGGGGTATTCGCGCACCGACAGGCGCGTGAAGCTCACCGCACCAATCAGCAGCACTAGCAGCGACAGCACGGTGGCAAACACCGGCCGGCGGATCGATATTTCAGCGAGTTGCATGGCAGTCCGTAGGCATCAGAGGGTGACGACAGGCAGCCCGTCAGACAGGCGCACGGTGGCCCGGGGGCGTAGGTCGGGTCGAGCTTCCAGCCAGCTGACAAGGGTTGGGACCTGGCAGGGGTTGAGCCTCACTGCGAACTGCCACTGCGCTCGGCACCGGTGGGGCTGTCACGGAAGAGGGAGCGGCCGAAGCTGCAGGAGCGTTCGGCGCAGGCGCATCGGCCACTGCTGCAGGCTTTGGGCCCACCCCAGTCGCAGCCCCTGAAGCGCCCGACGCCGGGCGCGCGGGTGCGGCCGCCGCGCCACCGTTGCCCTGCTTGCCCAGTTCCACCACGCGCACCTCGGTGCCGTCCTTGCGGATGCGCTGCTGGCCCGCCGTGACCACCAGGTCACCAGCGCTCAGGCCGTCCAGCACCTCCACCCATCCGGGTGAGCGCACGCCCAGCTGCACCGGGGTGCGGCGCGTCACCTTGCTGCCGGGCTCCTTGCCCTCCACCACCTTGAGCACATAGGGGCTGGAGCCGTCGGGCACGATGGCTTCTTCGGGCACCACGCGCGCATCGCTGCGTTCGGAGAACACGGTCGTCACCCGCGCGAACATGCCGGGGCGCAATTGCAGCCGGCGGTTGTCGATGCAGCCGCGCACCGCAATGGCCCGCCCATCCGCATCGATCTGCGGGCTGATGGCCTGCACCCGGGCGGCGTAGCGCACGCCCGGCAGTGCGTCAAACGTGACTTGCGCGGTCTGGCCCGGGCGCACCTTGCTCTGCAACCGCTCGGGCAGACGGAAGTCCACGTAGACCGCATCGAGGTCTTCAATGTTGACGATGTCGGCCCCGTCCTTGAGGTAGTCGCCCACGTTGACGCCCCGAATGCCCGCAATACCATCGAACGGGGCCACGATCTTGAGGCGCTGGGCGGTGGCCTGGGCCAGCGCCAGCTTGGCCTGGGCCACTTCGAGGTTGGCTGCACTCTCGTCCACGGAGCGTTGGCTGATAAAACCCTGAGCCACCAGCTCCTGGTTTCGCTTGTGGTTGGCCTGCGCAATCGACAACTCGGCCTGGCTTTGCTGGATTTGTGCACGGGGCAACTGGTCGTCCAGCTGCACCAGCACCTGCCCACGCCGCACGCGCTGGCCATCGTGAAAGTTGAGCTGGGTGATGCGCCCGCCCACCTCGGGGCGCAGCATGACGCTCTGGCGCGACTTGAGGCTACCCACGGCTTCGGCATCGTCGCGCAGCGCCATCTTCCGCACGGTCACGGCCTCCACGGCCACGGGGCGGCCGGCACCCGCAGCGGCGCCACCGCCCGCAGGTGTACCCGTCCCGCTCGCCCCGGCCTCGGGACGCTGCGGTGGCTGGGCTGGTTTCTGCAACCACCAGGCAGCGCCCGATGCAGCCGCGATGCCGATGACAGCGAAAACGAGGTACTTGTTCTTGGACGCCATGGGTCAGTCAATCCGTTGAGGTGGGAAGCGCAGTCACACAATGTAACAGTGGGTGTATGCAGCCGCAGCCATGCGCGGCAATATCCCAGGGCATTGGCCGCAAGCGGCAGTCTCCGGCGCAGGCATGAAAAAAGCCTCCGAAGAGGCTTGTGCGAAACGCTGTGTCAACGTTCAGGCTATCTGCGGCCCAGGGCCTGGTCCACGCCCCGGTTGGCCAGCGCGTCCGCGCGCTCGTTGCCCGGGTCGCCCGAGTGCCCTTTCACCCAGCGCCACTCAATGCGGTGACCGCCGGTGCTGACCAGCGCATCCAGCCGCTGCCACAGCTCCACGTTCTTGACGGGCTGCTTGGAGGCGGTGCGCCAGCCCTTGGCCTTCCAGCCATGGATCCACTCGGTGATGCCCTTGCGCACGTACTCGCTGTCCAGATACAGCGTCACGGCGCAGGGGCGCTTGAGGGCCGAGAGCGCTTCGATCACCGCCATCAGCTCCATGCGGTTGTTGGTGGTGCCCAGTTCGCCGCCGAACAGCTCTTTTTCGGTCGCGCCCGAGCGCAGCAACACGCCCCATCCGCCGGGTCCGGGGTTGCCCTTGCAGGCGCCATCGGTGTAAATCTCTACCTGGTTCAAACTCTGTTCCTGACAATGTGATGGATGGTTGCAGCACCGGGGATGGATCTGCCGAGCAACCGGATACGAATAGGCTCAAGGCTCGTGCCGGGCTGCCGGCGGGGCGGCCCGCGAGGAACTCACCCCGCGTCGTGACGCCCGGTTGGCGATGGGCACGGTGCCGGCCGCACGCTGACGATGGGTGCGCCAGGCAGGCTCCAGCAAACGCATGCCATGCACCCGTTTGACGGCCACCAGGAAATACGCAGCGCCCAGGATGGGCCACCACCTTTCACCCAGAGGGTCCATCCAGCCAAAACGCTCCAGCCAGTGCGCCGTGCGCACCGCTGGACGATAACAGCCAAAACGGGCCGATTCGACTTCGAAATTCAAAAGCCGCAGCCAATCGCGCAGGCGCCGATAACCAATGAACTCGCCGACATCGGGCAGGTACAGGTTACCCCGCCCCAGGCGCTGGTACAGCCGCGCACGCCGCTGCCGCAGGCCCCACAGGCTGGTGGGGTTCAGGCCGCTGATGACCACGCGCCCCTCGGGCACCAGCACCCGCTCCACCTCGCGCAACGCGGCATGGGGGTCAATGCTCAGCTCCAGCGTGTGGGGCAGCACCAGCAGGTCCAGGCTGGCGGCGGGGAAAGGCAGGGCCACGGGCTCGGTGAGCAAGTCCACCGCGCGACGCTGCAGCGGGCCATCAACACCCCCAGCCTCCACAAAGGCGATGGAACCTTCCACCGCCTCCTGGCCCATGGCCAGCCATTGGTGTGGCATGCGGTTGGCACGCAGGCCGTCCAGCAGCGGCATGCCGAGCTGCAGGCTGTGGTAGCCAAAAATATTGGCCACCGCCTCGTCGAAGCGCGCCTGCTCCCAAGCGAGCAGATAGCGGCCAGGGGGGGAGTCGAACCAGTGGTGCAAACCTATAATTTGATCGCTCATGAACTTGCTACCGCTGCCCGCCTTTACCGACAACTACATCTGGATGCTGCACGACGGCCGCCAGGCCATCGTGGTGGACCCGGGAGAAGCCGCGCCGGTGGAGCAGGCCTTGCACCGCTGGGGCCTGACATTGCAGGCCATTCTAGTCACGCACCACCATGCCGATCATGTCGGTGGAGTCGACGCCCTGCGCACCGCCACTGGCGCACAGGTGTATGGCCCTGCACGGGAGCGCATGCCCGAGCCGCTGGTGCGGCAGGCGCAGGGCGATACCGTCAACGCGCTGGGGCTGCAGTTCCAGGTCATCGATGTGCCGGGGCATACGGCAGGCCACATCGCCTACTACTGCCCCGACATGGACGGCGCGCCCCTGCTGTTCTGCGGCGATACGCTGTTCTCGGGCGGCTGCGGGCGGCTGTTCGAAGGCACGCCCGCGCAGATGCTGGACTCGCTGGACCGGCTGGCTGCGCTGCCCGGCAACACCCGGGTGTGCTGCACCCACGAGTACACCCTGTCGAACCTGAAGTTCGCACGCGCTGTGGAACCTGGCAACGCCGCCCTGCTCCACTACAGCAGCCAATGCGAGGCTTTGCGGGCCCGGAACCAGCCCACCCTGCCCTCGCAGATGGCACTGGAGCGAGACATCAACCCCTTTCTGCGCGTGCGGCAGAGCCCAGTGGCACAAGCCGCCCAGGGCTACGACGCGCAGGTGTCCCTTGACGACGCTGTAGCGGTGCTGGCCGCGCTGCGTCAATGGAAAAACGAGTTCCGATGAAAATTTTGCACATCGCCTGCCTGGCCGGCCTTTTGTGGCTGACAGGTTGCGCCACCACGGGTTCAGCGCCCGACCAGGCCGCTGCTGGCGGCAGCACCACCAGCACCAAGACCCCTGCCGCCCCCCACACTCCCGTCATCCCCAACGGCCCGCTCAAACCCATCACTGCCGCGCAAGCCGCGAGTGGCGAAGTGGCGTCGCTGTCGGCCCCGGCCGACCTGTGGGACCGCATCCGGCGCGGCTTTGCCATGCCAGACCTGCAGCACGATCTGGTGCAGGACCGCGAGCAGTGGTATGCCACCCGCCCTGACTACATGCAGCGCATGACGGAGCGGTCCAGCAAATACCTGTTCCACATCGTTGAAGAGCTGGAACGCCGGGGCATGCCCACCGAGCTGGCACTGCTGCCGTACATCGAGAGCGCGTTCAATCCCCAGGCCGTATCGAGCGCCAAGGCCGCAGGCATGTGGCAGTTCATGCCTGCCACGGGCAACTATTTCGATCTCAAGCAGAACGCCTTCCGCGACGACCGCCGCGACGTGCTGGCGTCCACCCGCGCAGCGCTGGACTACCTGCAAAAGCTCTACGGGATGTTTGGCGACTGGCACCTGGCCCTGGCTGCCTACAACTGGGGCGAAGGCAGCGTGGGCCGTGCCATTGCCCGCAACCAGAAGCTGGGGCTGGGCACCAGCTACACCGACCTGAACATGCCGGCAGAGACCCGCATGTATGTGCCCAAGCTGCAGGCGGTGAAAAACATCGTGGCCAACCCCGAGGCGTTCAACACTGAATTGCCGTTGATCGAAAACCACCCCTACTTCCAGACCGTGGACATCACGCACGACATCGACGTGTCGCTGGTGGCATCGCTGGCAGGTATCCGGGAGGAAGACTTCCGCGCGCTCAACCCGTCGTTCAAGCGGCCTGTGATCCTGGCGGCAGGCACACCACAAATCTTGCTGCCCTGGGACAACGCCAAGGTGTTCCAGCGCAATCTCGAAGCCAAGCGAGAAGGCCAGTACGCCAGCTGGACCGTGTGGTCCGTTCCCACCACGATGAGCGTGGCCGAGGCGGCCCAGCGTGCAGGCATGAGCGAAGCCGACTTGCGCAGCATGAACAACATCCCGCCGCGCATGCTGATCAAGGCGGGCTCGGCCCTGATGGTGCCGCGCTCCACAACCACGCGGCAAGACGTGTCGTCCCACTTGGCCGACAACGGCCAGCTGAGCCTCACCCCCGAGATCGTCACCCGCCGCACCACCGTGCGCGCCGGCAAGGGCGACACGGTGGCCAGCATCGCGCGGCGCTACAAGCTGGCAGCCGCCAGCGTGGCCGACTGGAACGACGTGCGGGCGAACGCCGCATTCAAGGTAGGCCAGCAAGTTGTGGTGTACCTGCCGGTGCGCCAAGGCCAAGCGCGCAGCGGCAGCAGCGCCCGCGCCGCGGTCGCCACAGCGGCCAAACGCCAGGCCCCCGCGCCCTCGCGACGCGGAGGCACGCCCTCCAAAGTCAAGCGCCGCTGACCCGCGCCCCTGCCGGCCGCGAAGGCTGGCAGGACATCGCAGGGCTGAGTGGCTGGGGCCGTGCTCAGAAACGGAGCGTGTGCATGCCCAACAACCCCAAAATGCCCATGATGATGAGGTAGAGCGCCACGATGGTGCTGAGCAGGCGCGGCATGACCAGGATAAGAATGCCTGCGATGAGGGAAACGAGCGGGCCGATGCTGAGGCTCAGCGACATGGTGATGGGTCCTTGAAAAATGGCTCGGGAATGGCACAGCACAAGCGCTGCATGCGTGGCCTGCGCAATGCCTGTGGCGCGGAGTGATCGCGGTGCAGTGGCGGGTATCTGTGCAGGCGGCTGACACTGTAGTCGATGCCAGAGGCCCCAGCGCCTCAATTGCGATTCTTCAGACGCTGTACTTCTGGCGTGCCTTGCGCACGAAGTCGCTGGTGGAGGTGCGGGCCAGTTCGATCTTGGCCTCGGCCAGTTCGGGCAGCACCCGCGACAGCACCCGCAAGGCGGTGGCAGGGCCTTCGTCCGGCATCAGGCCATTGGTGGAGTAGGTCTCACGCACGCGGCTGAACGCCGCCAGGTACAGCCCCCGGTCGCCCATCAGATAAGCAGGCGGCACCGCTTTCACCAGATCGGCCGGCGCTGCCGTCTGCAGCCACTTGAGCGCATGGACAACGCCATTGACCAGGGCCTGGGCCTGGGCAGGCTGCTTCTGGATGAACGCCTGGGGCGCATACAGGCAACTGGCGGGCATCGTGCCGCTGAACATGTCCTGCGCGGCCTTGAGCGAGCGCAGGTCCCCCACGATGCGGGTGTCCGCCTTTTGCTCCAGCAGGGTCATGATGGGATCGGCGTGGCACAACGCCTGCACCTGACCGGAACGCAGCGCGTTCATGGCATTGGTGCCCGAGCCCACGCCCACAAACGAAACCTCCCGCAAGGGCACGCCTGCGCGCATCAGCATCAGGCTGGCGGCCAAGTGGGTGGAGGAGCCCGCCGACGACACGCCCACCTTGCGCCCTGCGAGATCGCCCAGATCCTTGTACGCCGGTACCGACCGCAGGGATACACCAAGCGCCAGTTGTGGCGCCCGACCCTGCACCACCAGCGCACGGTAGGCATGACCGCGCGCCTGCGCACGCAACACATGCTCGAACGCACCGGAACAGACATCGGCCGCACCGTCCTGCACCGCCTGCCAGGCCAGCGCTCCCGCCGAATAGTCGCGCACCACCACGTCCAGGCCTTCCAGGCGGAAGTACCCCAACGCATCGGCCAGCGCCAGCGGCAGGTGGTACAGAACGCCCTGGCCGCCAACCGCCACGGTCACCCGCCCCAGCGCAGCACCATCAGTCTGTGCACGCACCCCGATGGCAGGCGCCCACACCGCAGCCGCCGATAAGGCAGATACGGCGCCAAAGGCGCGGCGGGTGAGTGGAGGCAAAGACATGGAATCAGGCAAAAAGACAATGCTGCATTGCAACAATCGTGCCGCAGCGCAGGCAAAACCGCATCAGGGTGAATCCCTGCGGGTTACTACGTACAGCCCTGTGCAGGCGCCCACTGCAGGGCACCACCGGTGGAGCGAGAAGCCCCCGGCGCGCTCAACGGTATCCGATGAACAGGATGGCGATATTGACCAGAAAACCACCGGCCCAGACCGCGCTGCGCGCCGTTGGCATGTCCGCCACATACATCATCACGTAGAAGATGCGCAGAAACACATACAGCAGCGCCAGCAAGTCCAGCAGCGTCTGGCCCGCCCCAAGCAAGTGGGCGATGATGACCGCGCCGATAAAAAAAGGCAGCGCTTCAAAGCTGTTCGCCTGCGCTGCGTTGGCGCGACCACGCCAGTCAGACTGCCGCGAGAGCCAGCCGCGCGGGTCGTGGTTGTCAAAACCGCCCTCTTTGCGGGACCTGCCCAAGTTGCCGCTTTTGGCCAGCCAGGCGCAGGCAATCGGCAGCAGTGCGGCAAACAGCACACACCAATAGGCCACGGTAAACCGTGCGACGTGCAGGGTGGTATTCATTTTTTGATGCTTTTGAGGCCTCAGCGCAGCAAACACAAGCACTGGCAGCTATTAAATTGAGAGTATTTTAGCTGCAGACCTTTGCCAGCCAGCGGACTGGCTCACAGGCAGGTAGGCACATCCAGGTCACCGGCGATCCACCAGCGCATGCGCAATCGTGCCCAGGTCCACATACTCCAGCTCGCTGCCCACTGGCACGCCGCGCGCAAGCCGCGTGACATGGAGCCCCCGGCTCTTGAGCGCCTCGCTGATCACATGGGCCGTGGCCTCGCCCTCGGCATTGAAATTGGTCGCCAGGATCACCTCCTGCACGGTGCCGTCCGTGGCGCGGTCCATGAGCTTGTGCAGGCCTATCTCCTTCGGCCCCACCCCATCCAGCGGACTGAGCCGCCCCATCAGCACAAAGTACAACCCCTTGAAGGCGCCCGTGCGCTCCAGCGCCGACTGGTCCGCTGGCGTCTCGACCACACACAGCCGCGTGGCATCGCGCTCGGGGTCCAGGCAGGTGCTGCACACCTCGGCCTCGGTGAACGTATGGCAACGCGCGCAGTGATGCACGGTGCCCACCGCCTCCCCCAGGGCGCGCGACAGCGCCAGCGCCCCTTCACGGTCATGCTGCAGCAGATGAAACGCCATGCGCTGCGCAGACTTTACCCCCACCCCCGGCAGCCGGCGCAGCGCCTGGATCAGAACATCGAGGGAGTTGGTGGTGGACATGGGAGCGAGCGATGCAGAAAGGATGTGAAGAGCGCGCAGAGACGGGCTTCGACAAGATCAGCCCGAACAGATGTGGAAGAGAACGCCAGGACTGCCTTTGGAGCGTTTACACCCCGCCCTCAGGGGCGTAGCGAGCGCCTGCCAGGCTAGGCGGACGGAGCACAGCAACCGGAACGTACTTCCTGTACGTGAGGATTGCGAGCACCGCCCAACGACGCAGATCGCCCGCTCGGTAGCCAGCCTCAGAAAGGGAATTTCATGCCGCCGGGGAGTCCTGGCATGCCCGCTGTGAGCTTGCCCATCTTCTCTGCCGAAGTCTCCTCGGCCTTACGCACCGCCGCATTGAACGCAGCCGCCACCAGGTCTTCCAGCATGTCCTTGTCTTCGGCCAGCAGGCTGGGGTCGATGGTGATGCGCTTGACGTCGTGCTTGCAGGTCATGACCACCTTCACCAGGCCCGCGCCCGATTCGCCTTCGACTTCAATGAAGGCCAGTTCGTCCTGGGCCTTTTTCAGGTTGTCCTGCATGGCCTGGGCTTGCTTCATCAGGCCGGCGAGTTGTCCTTTGTTGAACATGGTGTGGTTTCCTTTTCGGTTTCTAGTCTAGTGAATGGGTAACAGAGCTTGTGAGGGCTTCAGGGTCGGTCATGCAGGCTTGATGCTGCCCGGCACGATTCTCGCGCCATAGTCCCGCATCAGCGATTGCACGAAGGGGTCGTTGTGCACGATTTCCTCGGCGCGGCGCTGGCGCTCGGCCGCGGCAGCGGCATTGCGGCGGGCGGGGCTGTCGATGACCACACCCACCTCGACGCTGATCTGCGTGGCGTGGCCGGCCGCCTCCAGCGCAGCGCGCAGGCGCTCGCGCGCCGTGGGCTGGTTGAGCGACTCACGCTCCACCCGCAGCAGCCAGTGCCCCCCATCACGGGCCACCAGCTGCGACTGCAGGGCTAGCTCGCGCACCAGCGCTGTGATCGCTTCGGCTGCGATCAGTTGCTGCACGGTGGTGTGCCAGACATCGCCCTCTTCGGTGGGCGTGTAGCGGGCGGAGACCGGGGTAGGTGCAGACAGCGGAAGCGGCTGCAGCCGCTCGCCAGGCTCCGGCGCTTCGCGCACCGGAATTGCTACATATTCAGGAGCGCCTTGCGCTTTGACGGATTGCACTGCACCGGGGTTTTGCCCCAACCTCTCGGGCGTGCGCACAGGCAGCGCCGTTGCGGCAGGCGCTGGCGCCGTAGCCACCGCACCCGGTTCATCAGATCCTGGCCATGGGGGTGGCTCGGAATCGTGCACCGATGCAGCCGCAGGGTCATCCGCTGGAGCGGGGACAGGGCGCGCCAACGCAGCAGACGCTGGCGCGGCCACCGGAGCGGGCGCAGGGACTTTGGGTGCAGGTGCTCCAGACGAGGCCTGCGGAGCCGCAGCGATCGGCGCAGCCAGGGCGACCGATGCACCCACGGTACCTGTCAAAACAGGGCTGGAGGCTGTCGTTTCAGCCCGCGTCAGAGTTTTTTTTTCAGCCGATTCGCCAGCGCCACCTGCACCGCCGGTCGGCTTGAAAGCCAGCAGGCGCAGCAGCACCATGGTGAGCGCCGCGTACTCGTCGGGCGCCAGGCCTAGCTCGCCGCGCCCATGCAGGCACAGGCTGTAGAGCAATTGTGTTTCGTCGGCGGGCATCAGCGCAGACAGGCGGGCGGTTTCGGCGGCCTCAGGGTCGTCGGCGTCCACCGCACCAGCCATCTGCGGCACGGCCTGGAACACGGCCATGCGCTGCAGCACGGCACTCATTTCTTCCAGCGTCGAGGCGGCCGACAGGCCGTTCATGCGCAGCGCGTCCGAGGTTTCGACCACGGTCTTGCCATCCCCCTGGGCCAGCGCATCAATCAAGCGGAACACGTAGGATCGGTCCACCGCGCCCAGCATCTGGCGCACACCCGCTTCTTGCAGCTGGCCGCTGCCAAACGCGATGGCCTGGTCGGTCAGCGACAGCGCATCGCGCATGGAGCCCCGCGCAGCGCGTGAGAGCAGGCGCAGCGCCTGGGGCTCGGCAGGCACGTTCTCGGTCGCCAGTACCTGCGTGAGGTGCGAGAGGACGATTTCAGGCGCCATGGGGCGCAGGTTGAATTGCAGACAACGACTGAGCACCGTGACCGGCACCTTCTGCGGGTCGGTCGTGGCGAGCACGAACTTGAGGTATTCAGGCGGCTCTTCCAACGTCTTGAGCATGGCGTTGAACGCCGTGTTGGTGAGCATGTGCACTTCGTCAATCATGAAGACCTTGAAGCGCCCCTGCACCGGCTTGTAAACCGCCTGCTCCAGCAGGCTTTGCACCTCGTCCACGCCCCGGTTGGAGGCCGCGTCCAGCTCGGTGTAATCCACAAAGCGGCCACTGTCGATATCGGTGCAAGCCTGGCATACGCCGCAGGGCGTGGCGGTAATGCCACCGTTGCCATCCGGCCCCTGGCAGTTGAGCGACTTGGCCAGAATGCGCGACACCGTGGTCTTGCCCACACCGCGCGTACCAGTGAACAGGTAGGCGTGGTGCAGGCGCTGCTGGGTCAGCGCATTCGATAGGGCCTGGACCACATGCTCCTGCCCCACCATCTCGGTGAAATTGCGAGGGCGGTACTTGCGGGCGAGCACGAGGTAGGACATGCGGGCGATTCTACGGGTTGGGCCAGGCGCCCCTGGCACCGCCAGGGCAAACAAAACAGCCACTGAAAAATCAGGGCCTTCATCCGACGTACAATCAGCGGTGACGGGCCTCCTCGCATGGTGAAGCGGCCAACCGGGTCAGGTGGGGAACCAAGCAGCCCTAACCGTGGAGTCAGTGCCGGGGGTAAGGCTCGTCAACTTCTTCTTTTTTGCGCGGTCGCGCAAACGCTCTCTTTCCTTCAAAGCTCCCGCCCCGCAGCCGGTTCGCAGGGCTTACTCAAAGGCCGACGAAGGCAGAGCCCTCTCGATTCTGTTCACTTGCCTGCAGGACGGCCCAGCCACTGCAGCGCCCCCTGGCCCGCCACGCGGCCACTGGCCATGCTGGCGGTGAGCAGATAGCCGCCGGTAGGCGCCTCCCAGTCCAGCATTTCCCCTGCGCAGAACACGCCCGGCAAGGCCGTGGCCATGAGGTGCGCGTCCAGCGCCTCAAACGCCACACCACCCGCCGTGCTGATGGCTTCGTCCAGCGGGCGCGCAGAAACCACGGTGATGGGCAGGGCCTTGATCGCGTGGGCCAGGGCCACAGGGTCGTTCATGCCGTCTTTGCCCAGGTGCTCGTACAGGGTGCCCGCCTTGATGCCGTCCAGGCCCAAACGGCTCTTGAGGTGGCTGGAGAGCGAGCGCGAGCCGCGCGGGTGGCGCACTTCCACCAGCACGCGCTCAGGGCTGTGGTCGGGCAACAGGTCCAGATGGAACGTTGCGTGCCCATGGGCTTGCACCTCGTCGCGCAGCAGGTGCGACGCGGCATAGACCAGGCTGCCTTCCACCCCCGTGGCTGTGACCACGAATTCGCCCCGGCGGCTGAAGCTGCGGCCTTGGCTGTCGGTGAAGCTCAGCGCCACGGTCTTGAATGGCTGGCCCACAAACTTCTCGGAAAAATGCGGCGTCCAGCCCACCGTGGGGGCGGGCGTGCGGCCCAGCAGCTCTTGCAGAAAGGCGCGGCGCGTTTCGCCCAACGGGGCATCAGCGCGCAGCACGTCAAAACCGCAGTTGGACGGGCGCAGCGGCGCCACCGCCACCCCGCGCTGGGCCAGCAGCGGCACCCAGGCACCATCCGACCCCAGGCGCGCCCAGCTGCCGCCGCCCAGTGCAAGCACCACGGCCTTGGCGGCCACACGCACCTCGCCGGCCGGAGCGGCCAAACGCAGCGCGCCCTCGTCGGCCCAACCCAGCCAGCGGTGGCGCATGTGGAACAGCACCCCCTGCCCGCGCAAGCGCTGCAGCCAGGCGCGCAGCAGCGGCGCGGCCTTCATGTCGGTGGGGAACACCCGGCCCGATGTGCCCACAAAGGTTTCCACCCCCAGCCCCTGCGCCCAGGCGCGCAGCTCGGGGCCGCCAAAGGCGCGGACCAGCGGCTCGATCTGCTGCTCGCGCGCCGCATAACGTCCCACAAAGGGCTCGTGCGGTTCGGAGTGTGTGAGGTTGAGCCCGCCCTTGCCTGCCAGCAAGAACTTGCGACCCACGGACGGCATGGCGTCGAACAAATGCACGGACACACCCGCCTGGGCCAGCACCTCGGCGGCCATCAGGCCCGCCGGGCCACCGCCGATGACGGCCACATCGCACTGCAAGGTCTCCACAGACAGGGTGGGTGTATCGGAAGGAGAAATGGAGTAGGACACGGAAGGGCCTTGCTGAAAATGAGGAACGTTGCGCTGCCGGAGGGTTGAAAAACGGCTCAGAACAAGGAGCCTTGCGGTGAATCCTCGGGCCCGAGCGCAGTGCGGACGCGTGCGGACTTTGTCGGGGCAACCGGTGCAGCGGGGGCCACTGGCGCAACGGGGGCCGAAGTATGCCCCACCGCAGACGGCGTGGCGACCGATCCCCCCGCAACATTCGGCGCATCGCCCACCATCACCAAACGCCCATCGCCGGTCAGGAAGGCCGCGTGCACGGCCTCGCCCGGCATCAGTGCCGACACGGCTTCGCTGTAGCGCTGCAGCTGCGCCACCAGGGCCTGCTGGCGCTGGGGCTGGGTGGCGCTTTTGTAATCTAGCACCCACCAGCCTGCCAGGGCGTCATCGGCCTGCACGGCGCGGCGCTGCACCAGCCGGTCGATGCGCAGGCTCTGGCCCTGGTAGTGCAGCGGGGCTTCGTTGATGGCGGTCTGGATCAGTGCCGCATCCCACGCCCAGGCGCCCTCGCCTGCCAGAATGGCCTGCGCCATGCGGGCGGCCTGCTCGGCGGCGGCGGGGGTGATGTCGTGGTCCGCAGCCAGGCGGGCCAGGCGCGCAGCGGGCCAGCCATGGGCACGCACATCGGCCAGCGGGGCACCGGCCACGCCTGCCTGCTCCAGCAGCTGGTGCATGGCATCGCCCTGGCGCGAGAGCGGGGTCGATTCCGCATCGCCCGGCATGGCCACGGGGGCATCGCCCTCCAGCCCGGCAGCGGTGTGGACGCGCGCGGTTTGCAGCGACTCGGGCAGCGCGGGCAGGCTGGGGATGGTGAAGGTTTGCGGTGCATCAGCGGGGGCAGCGGCCTCTGCGCCATGCTCTGCGTGGGCCTGGGCTTGCAGATCTACCTCGGTGACCAGCGGAGCCAGCCGGTTCCACCAGCTGCCGGGGGAAGAGTTGCCGGGCTGCACCGACGACAGCGCTAGGCAGTGCTTGGCGCGCGTCATGGCCACGTAGAGCATGTTCAGCTCCTCGCGGCTGCGGGCCTGTTGCTCGGCGGTCAGCGTGGCCTCGGCACTGGGGGGCGGGTTGGATTCGCTGGCCAAAAAGATGAACGCCGAGGGCGCGGGCTGCTCGCCGGGCCAGTCCACCAGCACGCCCATGGTTTCGGCCTTTTGCGGGCGGGTGTCGGTGTCCAGCAGCAGCACGCAATCGGCCTCCAGCCCCTTGGCACCGTGCACTGTCAGCAGGCGGATGGCCTGCGCATCGGCCCGGCCGGGGGCGCGCACGCCGCCCTTTTTCATGGCCCGCACAAACGCATAGGGCGTGAGGTAGCGCCCCCCGTCGTGCTGCAACGCGGCGGCCAGCAGCGCCCGCAAGTTGGCCTGCACGGCCTGGCGCTGGGTGGCGGGCGCGGCGGCGGCAAAGCGGGCCAGCACATCGCCATGCTCGTAGATGGCGTGCAGCGCATCGTGCGGTGGCAGGCGCTGCACCCAGCCCTGGTATTGAACCAAAACAGGCCCCAGCGCCTGTAAAGCGGGCGCAAGCAGCTCACTTTTCAATAGCAAATCAAACCAACTGCAACCTGCATGCTCAGGCTGGCGGCGCAGCACGGCCAGCGCCACCAGCGCATCGTCGCCCAGGCCAAACAGGGGCGACTTAAGCGCACGGGCCAGCGACAGGTCGTGCGTGGGCGAGACCAGCGCATCGAGCAGCGCCACCATGTCCTGCACCTCGGGCGCGTCGAACAGGTCGGACTTTTCGGGCTGCACGCAGGGCAGGTGCAGGGCGCGCAGGGCCTCTTGCATGCTGGCCAGGCGGTCGCGCTTGCGGGCCATCACCAGCACCTCTTTGGGCGGGGTGCCGCTGGCAATCTGTGCGGCCACCCAGGCGGCGGCCTGCGTGCATTCGCGCATGCGCTGGGTTTCTTCGGCTTCGTGGCGGGGTTCGGTCAGGCTGTCGCGCCAGGCCAGCGGGTCGCGGGCGGCACCTGGGCTGTCGTCATCCGCATCGATGATGGCGGGCAGACGCAGCAGTTGGCCCTGGTGCTTCGACTCGGTGGTGTGGTCACGAAAACCGCTGGTCTCTTGCTGCGCCTGGGCCTGGCCCATGACGGCGTTGACGGCGGCAATCACGCCCTGAGCGTTGCGGCGCGTGTGGTCGCAGCTCAGCAGGTCACCGCCCAGCCCGTCGCGCACAAAGGCCTGTGCAGCAATGAACACCTGCGGCTCGGCCCGGCGAAAGCGGTAGATGCTCTGCTTGGGGTCGCCCACGATGAACACGCTGGGCGCGGCAGAGCCGCCGCCCGAGCCCGCATAGCCCGCCAGCCACGCGTGCAGCGCCTGCCACTGCAGCGGGTTGGTGTCCTGGAACTCATCCACCAGCAGGTGGCGGATGCGCGCATCAAGCCGTTCTTGCACCCAACCTGAGAGGACGGGGTCGGCCAGCATGACCAGGGCCGTGCGCTCCACATCGTTCATGTCCACCCAGCCGTGCTGCTGCTTGACGGCAGCAAACTGCGCGATGAGGCAACGCGCCAGCCGGGCCATGCGCTGCTGGTGCTGCCAGGCCTCGTGCTGGCGGCGTGCGGTGAGCAGGCGCTGCAGCTCGGGCTCGGCTTCTTGCGCGGCGGGGAACTTCTCCAGGTTCTTCGACAGGCGGTCTTCCTTGGCGACGAACATGGCCTTACGCAGCATGTCCAGGCGCTGGTTCAGGTCGGGACAGGCCAGCGCGTCGATGATGGCGTCCGCTGCCTTTTGCGGGGTCTTGTTGGACTCAGCACCCAGAGCGCTGGCACGGCTGCGCCAGCGTTGCAGGGCGGCTTCGGTCTGCAGAGCCTCGGCAGGCTCGGCTAAAGCGGCCAGGTCGGGATACGCCTGCTGGAACGGTGGCACTGACGCATCGACCACACCCGCCGCGTCGGCCAGGTCAAACTCCACACGCTTGACCAGTGCGGCGGCTAGCGCCTTGTGCGTTTGCGATCTGCCATGGCGGGCCACCACAGCTTCGTAGTCGGCGCGCAGGCTGGCGCTCTCAGCCACGGTCTGCAGGAAAGGCGGCCAAACCTCGCGCACGGCCTCGGCATCGTCCTCCAGCAGCTCAAAGTGCGCGGGCAGGCCTTGCTGCTGCAGCAGCGCCAGCGGGGCCGTGCCCAGCAGCGCGGCAAACCAGCTGTGGAAGGTGCGGATTTGCGGCGGCCGGCCTGCTTCGAGCAGCTGGCGGTATAAATTTTGTAGCGCCTCGCGCTTGTCCAGTGCGCCCTGGGGGCTGATTCCGCGTGCAATCAGCTCGACAGTGAGTTCATCGAGCGGCTTGTGGCTGAACTGCTCCAGCCATTCCTGCAGGCGCTGCCGCATTTCGCCCGCGGCCTTTTTGGTGAAGGTGATGGCCAATATCTCGTGCGGCGCGCAGCCGTCGAGCAGCGCCCGCAGCATGCGCGAGACCAGCATCCAGGTCTTGCCCGCGCCAGCGCAGGCCTCCACCGCCACGCTGCGGGCGGGGTCGCAGGCAATGGCATAGAAGGCCTCGCGCGTGATGGGGCGGCCGTTGTGTTCGTAGGCGGCCTGGGTGGGCGATGAAATGCTCTCGGTCATGGCGTCTCTGGCGCGGGCAGTGCCTGTTCGGCATCTGCCCAATAGTCTTTGCGGCACAGGCCGCGCACGGCGCAGAACTCGCACACCGAGCCCTCACCCAGCGCGGGCAGCGGCGCCCCGGCGGCGATGCGGGCCATGTCGTGCTGTATGCCTTCGATGAGCACATCGCGCAGGTGCACCACCTCGTCCTGCTCGTGCAGTTGCGTCTCGCCGCGCTCACCCACGTTGACGTAGGCGGCGCGCAGCGTGTCGTGGTGCAACAGCGCGGCGTAGAACGGCAGCTGCGTGTCTTCTGCGCCGCTCTTGATGCGCTGGCGGGTGACGCTGTCACTTTCGGTTTTGTAGTCAATCACCAGCACCGTAGGCTCGCCCGTGCTGGAGACACCGTCGATGCGGTCGATGGTGCCGATCAGCTCCAGGTCGCCCAGGGGCTGGCGGGCCTTGACCTCGGCCTCTCGGAACGTCGCGCCCTGCTGTTCGTGTCCGGCCAGCCAGTGCAGGTAGCCGTCGCGCAGCTGCGCCCAGCCTGCGGCAAAGGGCAAAAAGTCACCTTCGTGCAGGCACTGCTGGCGCGTGACGGCTTCGGCGGCGGCGTCCATGCGGGCCATGCGCTCGCCCGCATCGTCGGTGGGCTGATCGCGCAGGTCTTCGTGAAAGCGCTGCAACACCGCATGCAGCCAGTTGCCAAAGTCGCGCTTGTCCACTGCGGCGTCCAGCTCGTCGGCCTCACGCAGGCCGAGCTGGCGCTGGGCAAAGAAGCGGTAGGGGCAGTGGCGCAGGTCTGAATAGGCGGTGGACGAGAGTTGCCGCACGGGCAGGGCCCGGCCCACCGGCAGGGGGCGCAGCGTGGGCGTTGCCACCACATCACGTGCAGTGCGGTGATCGGCGCCGGTTGATGCTGCGCCATCCAATTGCAGGGCCAGCACCAAGGCACTGGCCAGCAGGGGCTCACCGCCTTCGTCACCCGTGCGCCACAGCACATCCACCACCGGCACGCGCAGGGCATAGGCCCAGGCGGCCCGCTGCGCGGCCTCCAACGACTGGCGCGTGGGCAAACCCCAGGCCTCGCGCTGGACCTGGGACCAGTCTCCGGTGGGCTCCGGAGCGGCCTGCAAGCGTTTCTCATCGCAACCGGGGAGCACGGCGGCAGCAAAGGGACGCCCCAGCAGTTGGGGCAGCGGCAACACCACCACGGGCGCATCAGCGGCCTGCGAGGCCACGTAGCGCCCAGCCTCCAACACGTCCTTCACCCACCGGGTGAACTCCGCCAGCGTCATGCGGCGGCCCACGCTGTCGCCCCAGCTTTGCAGCTCCGCTTGCTGGCCGTCTTGCAGGCGCAGCGCCGCCAGCACGCGCATGCCTGCCGGGTCGGCCTGCAGGCCCTGCCATTGCCCCGCTTGCTCCAGCACGGCGCGCAGAGCGGGCAGCCACTGCGCCAAGGGACGCGCAGCGCGCAAGGTGTCGCGCCAGGTCTCCACCGTGGCCACGGTGCGGGCCAGGTGGGGCTGTGCGCTCAGGTCCTGGGCGGAGGCTGCGTTCCAGTGCTGCAGCACGCCTTTGCGCAGCCACTGCTCCAGCCGGTTGATCTCTCCCGGCATCAGCGCGGGGGTGTGTTTGATCCAGTCCAGCACATCGTTGGACGAGGCATTCCACGCGGCAGCCTGCAGCACGGCCATGACGCGAGACGCCGCACGGGTGGTGGACAGAATCCATCCGCTTTCATCACGCACCAGCACACCGCTGCTGTCCAGATGGGCCAGCACACGGCGAATGAGCGCGCGGTCGGTGGCCGCCAGCGCAACAGGCACCCGGCCATGGCGGATGTGGCGGAGGACACAGGCGGCTGCGCGGTGGGCTTCGTCTTCGGCATCGGTGGCAGCGTGCAAGGCACGCTGGGGTGGCGCCGAAGCGTCTTCCAGCAGCGATGGCAGCACGATGCAAGCGCCCCGTTCGCCCCAATGGGCCAACAGGGCCTGGGGCAAAGCATCTGACTGAAAGCCCTCCAGCACCACCAGCGCATCCACGGCCTCCCGCACACCGGGCTCGAATAACACATCGGTGGCATGCCGTGAGGCCAGCACCCATTCCAGCGCCAGGCGCGCGACCAGGGCCTCGTAGTGCAGGCTGCTGCCTTCATCCGCGGTGGCCAGGAGTTTGCGGGCCGCATCGCCCCAGGCCGCCCGCTGCGCCGGGGGCACGGCCGCCACGGCGGGTGCCAACTGGGCGGCGGCCTCTTGCAGTGGGGTGGCCAGCATTTCACGCAGGGCGCCCTGCCCCACGCGGTCCAGCAGGGTGCGGGCCGTGAGGGTGTCGCGCGCAGCGTCGCCCGCAAAATCATCGGCCGACGGCTCAAAACCCTGCAGCTGGCGCGCCCAGTTGCGGGTCGTCTCGAAACGCGGAGCAAAGCCCTGCGGGAACTGCTGCCCCCACAGGCGTTGCCCCCAGGGCATGAGCTGGGCATAGGGCACCAGCACCACGGTGCGGGCCAGATGAGCGCCCCGGGCGCTGGCATGGGCCGCCACTTGGGCCAGAGCGCGTTGCCACAGGTGCAAGCTCCAGCCTGCGCCATCATCGCTTTTCGCTATGACAGTCATAGCGTCGCAGGCCCCGGCCATACCGGTGAATGGGGGATTGGTTTCTGTCACAATGCCCAGACTTTATACGTACACCGGTCCCAACCTGATCAAAAACAAGGAATCCGCCATGGCCAGCGAACTCATCAAACATGTCTCTGACGCCAGCTTCGAAGCCGACGTGCTGAAAACAAGCACCCCCGTGCTGGTGGACTACTGGGCCGAGTGGTGCGGCCCCTGCAAGATGATTGCCCCCATCCTCGACGAAGTCGCAGGCACCTACCAGGGCAAACTGCAAATCGCGAAGATGAACGTGGACGAGAACCGCGAGATCCCTGCCAAGTTCGGCATTCGCGGCATTCCCACCCTGATGCTGTTCAAGGACGGCCAGCTGGCCGCCACCAAGGTCGGCGCGATGAGCAAGGCCCAATTGACCGCTTTCATCGACCAGCAACTGGCCTGACCTCCTCTCCAAAGCCCCTCGGCAACACCGCCGCTGGGGCTTTTTTCGTTGAGCGATAGACCTGCGGGTGAACAACCAGCGGACAGCCTTGCAAGGCAAGGCGTTGCGCCTCTGAAGCCCCCGCATTTTTTCCTGTCATAATTCCTACAGATCACCGGGCTGCATGCATTGGCAGCCGGACCAAGATCCCTGGCGAGCCGGACCTGCAAACAGCAGCCCATTCGGCATCAGCCCACCTCCCCCAAGATTCATACCAGCTCCGCCAAGGAGTCAATCCATGCACTTAAACGAACTCAAGGCACTGCACGTGTCTGAAGTCCTGAAGCAGGCCGAAGAACTCGAAATCGAAAACACGGGCCGCATGCGCAAGCAGGAGTTGATGTTTGCGATCATCAAGAAGCGCGCCAAGGCGGGTGAGCAGGTGTTTGCGGATGGTGTGCTGGAAATCCTGCCCGACGGTTTCGGGTTCTTGCGCAGCCCTGATACCAGCTTCACGGCCAGCACCGACGATATCTATATCAGCCCCAGCCAGGTGCGCCGCTTCAACCTGCACACTGGTGACATGATCGAAGGCGAAGTGCGCACGCCCAAGGACGGCGAGCGCTACTTTGCCTTGACCAAGCTGGATTCGGTCAACGGCGGCCCGCCGGAGCAGAACAAGCACAAGGTGATGTTCGAGAACCTGACGCCGCTGTTCCCCAAGGAGCAGATGCGCCTGGAACGCGACATCAAGGGCGACGAGAACATCACCGGCCGCATCATCGACATCATCGCCCCCATCGGTCGCGGCCAGCGCGCGCTGATCGTGGCGCCGCCCAAGAGCGGCAAGACGGTGATGATGCAGCACATCGCCCACGCCATCACCGCCAACAACCCCGACGTGCACCTGATGGTGCTGCTGGTGGACGAGCGCCCTGAAGAAGTGACCGAAATGCAGCGCACGGTCAAGGGCGACATCATTGCATCCACCTTCGATGAGCCCGCTGCCCGCCACGTGCACGTGGCCGAGATGGTGATCGAGCGCGCCAAGCGCCTGGTCGAGCTGAAGAAGGACGTAGTGATACTGCTGGACTCCATCACCCGCCTGGCTCGCGCCTACAACAACGTCGTTCCTTCCAGCGGCAAGGTGCTGTCGGGCGGTGTGGACGCTGCTGCACTGCAACGCCCCAAGCGCTTCTTTGGCGCAGCCCGCAAGGTCGAAGAAGGCGGCTCGCTCACCATCATCGCCACCGCGCTGGTCGATACCGGCAGCCGCATGGACGAAGTGATCTTTGAAGAATTCAAGGGCACGGGCAATTGCGAAATTCACCTGAACCGCCGCCTGTACGAAAAGCGCGTATTCCCCGCCATCGAACTCAACAAGAGCGGCACGCGCCGCGAAGAGTTGCTGCTGGCGCCCGAGATCCTGCAGAAGACCCGGATCCTGCGCCAGTTCATGTACAACATGGACGAGATCGAGTCGATGGAGCTCATGATCAAGAACATGAAGGCCACCAAGACCAATGTGGACTTCTTCGACATGATGCGTCGTGGCGGGTAACACCCACTGAGGCGCTTGTGCGGCGGCGCTGGCCTGGGCCAGGTCATCCTCCCAGGCACGCTGCCAGAGCGAAATCGAGCAAATCGCCGTCTGTGCAATAATAGAGGGCTTTTTCTTGCGGAAAGTACATCGGACTGGCCGGTGCGGCTCCCGCAGTTGACTCAAAGGAAGATCATGAAAGAAGGCATTCACCCCAACTACCGCGAAGTTCTGTTCGTGGACCTGTCCAACGGTTTCAAGTTCGTGACCCGCTCGTGCGTGAACACCAAGGAAACCGAAACCCACGAAGGCAAGGAATACCCGCTGTTCAAGCTGGATACTTCTTCTGAATCGCACCCCTTCTACACCGGCACGCAAAAGTCGGTGGACAACATGGGTGGCCGCGTGGAACGCTTCCGCAACCGTTTCGGCAAGACCGCAGCGAAGTAATTCGCCCCTGCGATCCCCCCAAAAAGGCAGCCCGGGCAACCGGGCTGCCTTTTTTCATGGGTTTTGCCTTTATTCTCGGTGGCTCCTTTGCCCAGCCGCCCACTGCCGCGTGACTCCACCCACCCCCGCCATCGTTACCCAGAACGCCGTCAGCCCGCTGCCCCGCTGGGCGCTGCTGCTGCTTTGCATTGCCTACGTAGTGCCTGGCTTCGTGGGCCGCGATCCGTGGAAAAACGCAGACGTCACCGCCTTTGGCTACATGCTGGAGCTGGCCCAGGGACGCACTCCCTGGCTCAGTCCGCTGCTCGGCGGCATGCCCCCCGAAACCGAAGGTCTGCTGCCCTACTGGCTGGGCGCCTGGGCCGTGCAGATGGCACCGTCCTGGCTGTCGCCGGAAATGGCGGCCCGCATGCCGTTCATCGCGCTCCTGGTCATCACCCTGATGGCCACCTGGTATGGCGTGTACTACCTGGCCCGCAGCCCGGGTGCCCAACCGGTTGCGTTTGCTTTTGGCGGGGAGGCTTCCCCACTGGACTATGCGCGTGCGATTGCTGATGGCGCCTTGCTGGCGCTGATCGCCTGCCTGGGCCTGGCGCAGCTGTCGCATGAAGTCACAAGCTATCTGGCGCAGCTGGGCTGCACCGCTTTGCTGTTTTTTGCGGTGGCCGCCATGCCGCACCGCACCGTAGCGCCAGCCGTGGCATTGGTGCTGGGCATGGCCGGACTCACGCTGTCCGGAGCCCCCGCCCTCACGGCCTTGCTAGGCGTGGGCGGCGCGGCGCTGGTGTTGTTTGCGCCTGCAAGCAACACCGACCGCCGCTGGCGCTGGGCTGCCGTATTGGCCGCTTCCACCCTGGTAGCGGCTGTACTGGCCCAGGGTCTGGACCTGTGGCGCTGGCGGGTTGTGGGGTTCGATGGGGGCGGCAAGGACTGGCTGAGTCTTGCGCGCCTGCTGCTGTGGTTTGGCTGGCCGGCTTGGCCACTGGCCCTGTGGACCTTGTGGCGCTGGCGCCAGCAGATCTTCAGCTGCCCGGGCCAACGGCACCTGCTGGTGCCCCTCTGGTTCACCCTGGTGTCCATCGGCGCGACCATCACCACCCAGCCGGCGGACCGGGCCTTGCTGCTGGGCCTCCCCGCCCTGGCTGCGCTGGCAGCTTTTGCCCTGCCCACGCTGCGCCGCAGTGTAGGGGCTTTGATTGACTGGTTCACGCTGCTGTTCTTCACTGCCTCGGCCCTCGCGATCTGGGTGATCTGGATCGCCATGCAGACCGGGGTGCCTGCCAAGCCCGCCGCCAACGTGGCCAAACTGGCGCCCGGGTTTGTGCCCCAGTTTTCGGTGCTGGCTTTGCTGGTGGCCGTGGCGGCCACCGTGGGCTGGTGTGGCCTGGCTTGGTGGCGCGCGTCCCGCAACCGGGCCCCCATCTGGAAAAGCCTGGTGCTGCCCGCGGGCGGTGCCGCTCTGGGCTGGCTGTTGCTGATGACCCTGTGGCTGCCCCTGCTGGACTACGCACGCAGCTATGGTCCGCAGGTGCGCAGTGTGGTGGCAGCCCTGGGGCCAGCCCCCGGCTGCATTCAGACCGTGGGACTGAACCGCGCCCAGGTGGCGGCGCTGCAGTTCCATGGACAGTTGTCGCTGCAGCGCGCGGGCCTGCAGGATGAATGCCAGTGGCTGCTGGTGGACAGCGCCTCCTGGCCCGCGTCCGAGCGCATGGTCCGCGCTGAGCTGTGGGATGCACGGACCACCCTGCCCCGCCCCACCGACAAGAACGAAAACCTGCTGCTGTTCCGCCGCGTGGCCCCGGCTCGCTGATGTCGGAGCTGTCCACCATCACCCGGCACGCCGTGACCGTGCTGGCGGGGCAACTGGCGGTCATGGCCTTCGGGGTGACGGACACCATTGTGGCGGGGCGCTACAGCGAATCGTCGCTGGCTGCGCTGTCCGTCGGGTCGGCCATTTTCATCAGTGTGTACGTTGCCCTGATGGGCGTGCTGCAGGCCCTGCTCCCCGTGTGGGCCGAACAGCGCGGGGCGCAACAGCCCGAAGCCGTGGGCCGGTCACTGCGGCAGGCCCTGTACCTGTGCGCTGCGGCGGCTGTGCTGGGCATGGCAGTACTGCTGTCGCCGGGCCCGCTGCTGCGCTGGACGGAGGTGCCGCCTGCGCTCCGCCCACAGGTTGAAACCTATCTGGCCGTGCTCGCACTGGCACTCCCGCCCGCACTGCTGTTCCGCATCTACAGCACCCTCAACCAGGCCCTGGGCCATCCGCGCCTGGTCACGTGGCTGCAGGTGGGCTCGCTGTTCATCAAGCTGCCGCTGTCGGTGTGGTTTACCTTTGGCGGCGGGGGCCTGCCCGCGCAGGGGGTAGTGGGCTGCGCCTGGGCCACGCTGGTCGTCAACTGCAGCATGCTGGCCCTGGCGGTGTGGCTGCTGCGCACGCAGGACATCTATACCCCTCTGGGGCTGTGGCGCTGCATGGAGCCCCCGCACTGGCCCACCATTGCAGGCTTTGCCAAGCTCGGCATTCCGGCAGGCCTGGCCGTGATGGTGGAAGTAACCTCCTTCACCCTGATGGCCTTGTTCATCGCGCGCCAGGGCACCACGTCGGCGGCCGCTCACCAGATCGCTGCCAACATGGCCGCCGTGCTGTACATGGTGCCGCTGTCGCTGTCCATCGCCACCAGTGCGCGGGTGAGCTACTGGCTGGGCGCACAGCAGCCGCAGCGCGCCCGCCAAGTGGTTTTGATGGGTTTTTCGCTGGCTGCGCTAGTGGGTGTTGCCCTGGCAGCTATCTTATTAATAGCAAGATACTCGATCAGCCAGATTTACACCGACAACGCCAGCGTGGCAGCCGTGTCCGGCGCGGTGCTGGTCTGGGTGGCGGCGTACCACGCTGCCGATGCGGTGCAGACGCTGTGCGTGTTCGTGCTGCGCTGCTACCGCATCACGCTGGCGCCACTGGTGGTGTACTGCGCGCTGCTGTGGGGCGCGGGCCTGGCCGGCGGCTACTGGTTGGCTTATGGAGGCAGCGGGCCTTGGTCGGATATGGCTTCGCCCACCCCCTTCTGGGCGGCCAGCGCTGCGGCACTTGCAGTCACCGCACTGCTGTTCGTCGCCATGCTCTGGCGAGCCATCAGCCCGGCAGGGCAAAACCCCGCAAGCGGTTGGCCGGGAAGGTGACCGAAAACACCGAGCCCTTGCCCAGCGTGCTCGCAATGTCCAGCGTGGCGCCGTGGCGCTGCAGCACATGCTTGACGATGGCCAGGCCCAGCCCGGTACCCCCGGTCTCGCGCGAACGGCTGCGGTCCACCCGGTAAAAGCGCTCCGTCAGGCGCGGGATGTGCTCGGGCGCAATGCCGGGACCGGTGTCGTGCACGGAGAACACGGCACTGCCGTCCTCCTTGCGCAGCCACTGCACCTCGATGGAACCACCGCCGGGCGTGTAGCGCACCGCGTTGTTGACGAGGTTGGACAAGGCGCTTTGCAGTTCGGCAGGCACACCCGCAATCTCGCCTTCGGCCCGCAACAGGTCAGCCGCCGGAAAGCGCATCGCATGCGGGCGCTGCTGGTTCTGCGTGAGCAGTGCCGACAGGGCGCGCCCCTCCTCCTCGCAGCGCTGCATCAGTGACTGCACCGGCGTCCATTCGGCCATGCCGGGCAGCGGGCTGCCCTCCAGCCGCGACAGCGTGAGCAGGTCCTGCACCACGCTTTGCATGCGCTGTGCCTGCTGCGCCATCATGCCCAGGTAGCGCGAGCGCTCGTCGGCGCTCAGTGGCAGGGTCTGCAAGGTTTCAACAAAACCGGTCAGCACTGTGAGCGGTGTGCGGATTTCGTGCGACACATTGGCCACAAAGTCGCGCCGCATTGCATCGGCCTGCTCCAATGCCGTCACATCACGCGACAGCAGCAGCGTGCGCCCGTCGCCGTAAGGGTGCAGGTGCACCGAGATGCGCACCGGCCGGGACGGCGTGCTCAGTCGCCCTTCCAGCACCACGTCGCTGGTGAAGTCCTTGGCGGCGAAGTAGGCGGTGAATTCCGGGTTGCGCAGCAAGTTGCCGATGGACTGCATGACGTCGCGCTGCGCGTCAAAGCCAAACTGGTTGGCCGCCATCTGGTTGCACCATTCGATGCGGCCCTGTGCATCCAGCAGCACCACGCCGTTGGGGGAGGCCTGCAGGGCGGCCAGGATCTCCTGCAACCGGTCCTGGCTGTCCCGAATCTGCGCCTCCTGCTTGCGCAGCAGCCGCCGCGCACGGTCCGCAGCCTCGCCCCAGATGCCGCGCATGGACGGCACCGATGCCAGGTCGCCGGTGCGCAACCAGCGCAGCACCCGCACGCCCCGCAGCAGGTCCCAGACGAACCACGCCCAGGCAGCAATGGCGGCCCCCAGCGCGGCGCCCCAGGGCCCGCCTTGCCACCACCCCAGGCCACCACCCGCCAACTGCCACAGCAGGAAAAACGAAATACGCCACAGCATGCGGATTGCAAAGCCTTCTCAGAAACACCAGGGGCGCGACACGCGCGCCCATTGATCCATCACATCCATCCATCGCCACTGCCGATGCATGCCGGCCGCAGTGGCCCGCTGCACAGCAGCCATCGCGCTCGTCTCATCACTCACAGGCGGCTGCCCGCCTGCCCCATCAGGCCGACAGCGGCACCTGAGGTTGCGCAGTGAGACGGTAGCCCGCGCCGCGCACCGTTTCCACCATCACCGACGCCGCACCCAAGGCCTCGCGCAGGCGCTTGACGTGCACGTCCACCGTGCGCTCCTCGATGAAGACATGGTCGCCCCACACCTTGTCGAGCAGCTGTGAGCGGCTGTGCACGCGCTCGGCATGCTTCATCAGGAAATGCAGCAGCTTGAACTCGGTGGGCCCCACCTTCAGGGGCTGGCCCTGGAAGGTGACCCGGTAGGTCGCGGCGTCCAGCACCAGCTCGCCAATGCTCACGCTGTCGCTCACCTGCTCGGGTGCGCGGCGGCGCAGCACCGCACGGATGCGGGCCAGCAGCTCCTGCGTGGAAAAAGGCTTGGTGATGTAGTCGTCGGCACCGGCGTCCAGCCCGGCCACCTTGTCAGGCTCGTCGCCTCGGGCGGTGAGCATGAGGATAGGGATAGGCTTGGTGCGGCTGTCGGCACGCCACTTGCGCGCCAGCGACAGACCACTTTGCCCGGGCAACATCCAGTCCAGCAGGATCACGTCGGGCAGCACGGCATCGAGCTCGCGCTGCGCGCTGTCGCCGTCTTCCGCCCAGAAGGGCTGGAAACCGTTGTGGCGCAGGTTGACCGCAATCAGCTCGGCAATCGCGGGTTCGTCCTCCACGATGAGGACACGGGGAAGCTTTCTCATGGTGAATCAGCGCCCCGTACTTACAGCACTGTGGACTCGATCTCGTCGAGGGCCGTGTGGCGCACGTCCTTGCCCTTGACCAGATAGATGATGAGTTCGGCCACGTTCTTGGAATGGTCGCCAATGCGCTCGATGGCCTTGGCGAGGAACAGCAGGTCCAGGCTGGGCGAGATGGTGCGAGGGTCTTCCATCATGTAGGTGATGAGCTTGCGCACGAAGCCGTCGAACTCCTTGTCGATGAGGTCGTCCTCCTTGAGGATGGCCACCGCCGCCTTCACGTCAAGCCGCGCAAATGCATCCAGCGTCTTGCGCAGCTGGCCCGAGGCCAGCTCGGCTGCCACACGCAGGTCGCTCGATGGCAACGAACGCGGCGCACCGCCTTCGATGATGGAGCGCACCATGCGCGCCATCTTGTTGGCCTCGTCGCCCATGCGCTCCAGATTGGCCGTGGCCTTGGAGAAGGCCAGCAGCAGGCGCAGGTCGCGCGCGGTGGGCTGGCGGCGGGCGATGATGGAGGACAGCTCCTGGTCGATCTCGACCTCCATCGCATTGATGCGGGTCTCCATCGAGGCCACCGTCTCCACGGCCTCCAGGCTGAATTGCGACAGCGCGTACACCGCCTGGCGAATCTGAGACTCCACCAGACCGCCCATTTCCATGACGCGGGCAGAGACGCTGTTGAGTTCGCTGTCGAACTGGGACGAAAGATGTTTATCGGGCATCTGCTGTCTCCTTAGCCGAAACGGCCGGTGATGTAGTCTTCGGTTTCTTTGCGCTCGGGTTTGAAGAAGATCTGCTCGGTGGCACCGAACTCGATCATCTCGCCCAGGTACATGTAGGCGGTGTAGTCGCTGCAGCGCGCGGCCTGCTGCATGTTGTGGGTCACAATGGCAATGGTGTAGTCGTGCTTGAGTTCGTCGATCAGCTCTTCGATCTTGGCGGTGGACAGCGGGTCCAGCGCCGAGGTGGGCTCGTCCAGCAACAGCACCGAAGGCTTCACCGCCACGCTGCGTGCAATGCACAGGCGCTGCTGCTGCCCCCCGGAGAGCGACAGGCCGCTCTGGTGCAACTTGTCTTTCACCTCGGTCCACAGTGCGGCCTTGGACAGTGCCCACTCCACGCGGTCGTCCATCTCGCTCTTGCTCAGCGTCTCGTACAGCTTCACACCAAACGCGATGTTGTCGTAGATAGACATGGGGAACGGCGTGGGCTTCTGAAACACCATGCCGATGCGGGCGCGCAGCAGGTTGATGTCCTGCTTGGGGTCCAGGATGTCCTGGCCGTAGAAGCTGATGGAGCCCTCGGCACGCTGGCCGGGATACAGGCTGTACATGCGGTTGAGCGTGCGCAGCAGCGTGGACTTGCCGCAGCCCGAGGGGCCGATGAAGGCGGTGACCTTGTGCTCGGCGATGTCCAGGCTCACGTTGCGCAGGCCCTGGAACTTGCCGTAGAAAAAACTCAGGTTACGCAGCTCCAGCGCGTTCTTGCTGGCAGTGGCGGTAGCAGTGGCGTTCATTGTCAATTCCTGAAAATGGAGGCAGTCTTGTCGATGGCGTTGGCGTTGGCCGGATCAGCAAAGGGAATCACACGCGGTTCTTTTCGCGCAGGAACACCCGCGCCACGACGTTGAGGATCAGCACCGACAGCGTGATGAGCAGCGCACCGCCCCAGGCCAGGCGAACCCAGTTCTCGTACGGGCTCAGCGCAAACTGGAAGATCACGACCGGCAGGTTGGCCATGGGCGCATTCATGTTGGTGCTAAAGAACTGGTTGTTGAGCGCGGTGAACAGCAGGGGTGCTGTCTCGCCACTGATGCGGGCCACAGCCAGCAGCAAGCCGGTCATCACGCCGCTGCGAGCAGCGCGCAGGGTGACCATGGTCGATACCTTCCAGCGCGGTGCACCGAGGGCAAAGGCCGCTTCGCGCAGGCTGCCGGGCACCAGGCGCAGCATGTTCTCGGTGGTGCGCACCACCACCGGCACGGCGATGAGCGAGAGCGCCAGGCTGCCCGCCCAGCCCGAGAAGTTGCCCACGGTAGCGACCGCAATGGCATATACGAACAGGCCCAGCACGATGGAAGGGGCCGACAGCATGATGTCCGTCACAAAGCGGGTCAGTTCGGCGGTTTTGCTCTGGTCGCCGTACTCGGCCAAGTACACGCCCGCCAGCACGCCGATGGGTGTGGACACCAGCACCGTGAAGCCCACCATCAGCAGGCTGCCCACGATGGCGTTGGCCAAGCCGCCGCCATCGGAACCGGGCGCCGGAGTGGACTGCGTGAACATGTTCCAGTCCAAGGCAGCAAAGCCGTTGGACAGCAGCACGCTCAGAATCCAGAGCAGCACGAACAGGCCCAGTGCCATGGCGCCCAGTGACAGGGTCAGGCCAATGGCGTTGGAGCGGCGGCGCTTTGCGTAGAGTTGTTGATTGAATTCCATGGAGCTTGTCTCTGAAGAGGGTCGGGAGCGGGCTGCAGGGCTTACAGGCCCTTGGCCTTCTCGGCGCGCAGCAGCATGATCTTGGCGGCCGACAGCACCACAAACGTGATCACGAACAGCAGGAAGCCCAGGGCGAACAGTGTGGACAAGTGGAAGTCCGCCGCTTCGCCGAACTCATTGGCCAACGTGGATGCGATGGACGTGCCGGGCGAGAACAGCGAGGTGGGCATGCGGTTGGCGTTGCCGATCACGAAAGTGACGGCCATGGTCTCGCCCAAGGCCCGACCCAGGCCCAGCATCACACCGCCAATCACGCCCTTTTGCGTGTAGGGCAGCACCACCCGGCGCACCACCTCCCAGGTCGTGCAGCCCAGGCCGTAGGCGGACTCGCGCAGGATGGGGGGAACGATCTCGAACACATCGCGCATCACGGCCGCCACAAAGGGCAGCACCATGAAGGCCAGCACGATGCCAGCAGCCAGGATGCCAAAGCCGTTGGTACTGCCGCCAAACAGGAAGCCGATCAACGGCATGGACCCGAGCAGCTTTTGCACCGGTACCTGGAAATGGTCTGCGAACAACGGCGCAAACACAAACAGACCGAACATGCCGTAGATGATGGACGGCACGGCCGCCAGCAACTCCACCGCTGTGCCGAGCGGACGGCGCAGCCACACGGGGCAGGTTTCTGTCAGGAAGAGTGCAATGCCAAATGCCAGCGGCACGGCAATCAGCAGTGCAATCCCCGCACTGGCGAGGGTGCCGACGATGGCGATCGCCGCACCAAATTCTTCATTGATGATGTCCCACTCAGCGCGCCAAATGAACTGGATGCCAAACTTGTGGAAAGCTGGCCACGCGTAAATGAACAGCGAGACGATGATGCCCAGCAGCGCCACCAGCACCAGCAGCGACAGGCTCTGGGTCAGCCGATGGAAAACGATATCCTGCAGCCGCTGCCGCTTGGCAATCGACACCATGGACGGTGTGGGGGCGTCCGTCGTCTTGACGGACACGGGTTGCGAACTCATGGTGGTTCCCACGCTCATGTTGACTCCCATCTGGCTTCTGGAGACCCCACAAACCAGCGCCCACCGGCCAGACCTGCCGGCCGATGGGCACTATTCTGGGGCAAACCGCTTTACTTCTTGATTTGCGACCAGACCTTGGAGCGGATCTGTGCCGTCAGGGTGTCAGGCAGTGGCACGTAGTCCAAGTCTGCTGCCATGGTCTTGCCGTTCTTGAAGGCCCAGTCAAAGAACTTCAGAACTTCGGCCGACTGGGCCTTGTCTGCAGGGTCGGCGTACATCAGGATGAAGGACGCCGTGCTCACGGGCCAGCTGTTGGCACCCTTGGCGTTCACCATCGAAATCCCCATGCCAGGCACGCTGAACCAGTCAGCGCTGGCGGCTGCCGCAGCAAAGGTGGCATCGTCAGGCGACACATACTTGCCATCGGCGTTCTGCAGCTGGAGGAACGTCATGTTGTTCTTCTTGACGTAGGCGTACTCCACGTAGCCCAGGGCACCCTTCACACGGGTCACGTTCGCTGCAACGCCTTCGTTGCCCTTGCCGCCCACGGAAGACTGAGCAGGCCACTTCACCGCAGCGCCCTTGCCCACCGTATCAGCCCACTCCTTGCTGACGGAGCTCAGATAGTCGGTCCAGTTGAAAGTGGTGCCAGAGCCATCGGCGCGGTGCACGATGGTGATGTTCTGGTCGGGCAGTGTCTTGCCGGGGTTCAGAGCTGCCAGCTTGGCATCATTCCACTTGGTGATCTTGCCCAGGTACATTTCGGCCAGCACGGGGCCAGTCACGCGCAGTTCGCCGGGCTTGAAGCCGTCCAGATTCACCACAGGCACAGTGCCGCCGATGATGGCAGGAAACTGCACCATGCCGTCTTTTTCCAGCTCAGCGCCCGACAGTGGAGCATCGGTCGCGCCAAAAGCCACGGTCTTGGCGCGGATCTGGCGAATACCGCCCGAGGAACCGATGGACTGGTAGTTCAGGCCCACGCCGGTTTCCTTCTTGTAGGCTTCCGCCCACTTGGCATACATCGGGAAAGGGAACGTGGCGCCAGCGCCGGTGATGTCTGCCGCAAAGGCGTTGCCCACTACCAGGGCGGCCAGTGCTACTGCGACGGTTTTGAGAAATACGCGTTTCATGAGGTACCTTTCGGCAGGGGTTAACAGGAACACAGCGAACTCTAGAGGCCTATCGTGACAATTCAGTGACACAAAAGACCACCCCCGGAACATTGCGACAACCGCCATGACGCCGTGTACCCGACGTCATGGATATGTCACACAACCCCATCACACTCCCGCTACAGCCCGATCCGTGCCTGCCCAGGCATTAGCGGCCCACGCTACGGATCGGGCCACGCGCATCGCGGTACGATGCCGCACGCAGCTCCCACCCAACACACATGCAGAACGGCACACGCCTCGCCGCAGTCGACCTCGGCTCCAACAGTTTTCGCCTGGAAATCGGGCGCTATGAGTTCGGACACATCCAGCGGGTGGAATACCTGAAGGAAACGGTGCGCCAGGGCAATGGGCTGGACGAGGACCGCAACCTGACCCGCGACGCGATGGAGCGGGGTTGGGCCTGTCTGGCCCGTTTTGGGGAGCGTCTGGCAGGTTTTCCCCGCGCCCAGGTGCGCGCTGTGGCCACACAGACGCTGCGCGAAGCGCGCAACCGCGAGGAGTTCCTGTCACGCGGCAGTGAGGTGCTGGGATATCCGATTGATGTGGTGTCCGGGCCCGAAGAGGCCCGTTTGATCTACCAGGGCGTGGCGCGACTGCTGCCCCAATCCGACGAGCGCCGCTTGGTCGTGGACATCGGAGGACGGTCCACCGAACTCATCCTTGGCGAGCAGTTCACGCCGCATGCGGTGGCCTCTTTCCGGGTAGGCAGCGTGGCCTGGTCACAACGCTATTTTTCCAATGGTGAGTTCTCTCTCCAGGCCTTTTTGGCGGCAGAGATTGCGGCCAAGGCGGTGCTGGACGAGGCGCTCGCGACCTTTCGCCCCGATGCATGGGACATTGCCTATGGGTCGTCGGGCACAGCAGGCGCGGTGGGTGACATTCTGTCCGCCGCTGGAGGATCGCCGGGCCTGATCACCCGAGATGGACTCAACTGGCTGCGGGAGCGTTTGCTCCGCGCCCAAAGTGCCGACCGTCTGCGCCTGGACGGGCTCAAGGAGGAGCGCCGAGCAGTCATCGGGGGTGGCATCAGCGTGCTGCGTGCCGTGTTTGATCTGCTGGATATCCACGAAATGCAGGTTGCACAAGGGGCCCTGCGCCAAGGGGCTTTGTATGACCTCCTGGATCGCGAACAACCCGGCACCGACCTGCGCACCGCGACCGTCCAAGGGTTGATGCAGCGGTTTGGCGTGGACATGGAGCATGCAGACCGTGTTGCGCGCACTGCCTGCGCATTGTTTGACCAGGCTGCCCCGCCCGGTAGCGAACGCGCCAGCCGCAAGCTGGACTGGGCCGCCCGCCTGCACGAGATTGGCTGCCGCATTTCACACAGTGACTACCACCGTCACGGTGCCTACATCTTGGACAACACGGATGCCGCTGGTTTTGCGGTGCCCGAACTGCACCGTCTGGGAGTGCTGGTGCAAGGGCAGCGGGGGAAGGTGCGCAAGCTGGGGGTGGAACTGGACGATCCGATTTTTGTGCTGCAACTGCTGTGCTTGCGCTTGGCCGTGGCCCTGTGCCACGCACGCCGGGAGCCTGATAGCAAAGGGCTGTCATTGCAGGCGGACGGACAGCGATTTCGGGTCAGCGCGCGCCCGGGATGGGCCATCGCATACCCCCAGTCGGCCCACCTTCTGCGCGAAGAAGTTCAAGCCTGGCAAAAAACCCCCTGGGAGCTGGCTGTGGACATGCCTTGAGGGGAAACAACAAACGGTATAAACTGTTTATACCGTTTATCAATCTTCTGCCATGACCACTGCCACCACAACCCCCAGCCCCATCGTCCCCCCCGCCGCTGAGCCAGTCAAAGCTGCCAAGCCAACCAAGCCGGTAACGGCACCCAAGGTTCCAAAGGCATCCAAGGCTGCAAAGCCCGCCAAAAAGGCTGCGGCAGAAAAGGCGCCAGCCTCCAAGCCAGCCACCGCGACCAAGCCTGCCAAGGCAGTGGCTGCAGTGAAGCCCACAAAGGCCACGGAGCCCAAGGGCAAAAAGCCCAAGCTGGTCCGTGACAGCTTCACCATCCCCAAAGACGAGTACACGGTACTCGACACCCTGAAAGACCGCGCCACAGCACTGGCCCACCCTGTCAAAAAAAGCGAGCTGCTGCGCGCAGGGCTCAAGGTGCTCGCGGGTCTGTCAGACAGCGCGTTGCGCAGCGCCTTGCAAGCTGTGCCGTCGATCAAGACCGGGCGCCCCAAGGCCGATGCAGCAGAAGCCGCGCCAACAACCCCGGCCAAGCCAGCGACCAAGGCCGGCGGCAAAGCCGGTCGCAAGTAAGTCTGTCCCAAGACACGGCGTGTCCAGAGCGAGCGCTTTCGCACTCGGACATCGCCGGGCAAGTTACAGAAATTCGGGGGACTGCACCGCCATCAGGACGGTCTGGCTGTGATCCCAGCGCTGGCGCTGGCGCAACCACCATACAGAGCCCTTGCGCACGGGGCATTCAGGTGCCTGGAGTTGCAGCAAGTGGGCAATGGTCTGGCCTAGCATGGGCTGGTGGCCCACCACCAGCACCGCCCCTTTGGCACGAGGCCACTGCACCAGCTCCAGCAAATCCTGGGGCGTTCCTCCAGGCAACAGCTCAGCGCGCATCTTGAATTTTCGTCCCAGGGCATGGGCCGTCTGCTCAGTTCGCCGCGCGGGACTCGCCACCACCCTCAGGCCCTCCGGCAACTGCCGATCCAACCAAGCGGCCATCCGCGCTGCCTGCTTCTCGCCCCGGGGCGTGAGCGGGCGGGCCAGGTCATCCCCGCCGTCCTGGGCTTCCTCCGCCTCGGCGTGACGCCAGAGAATCAAGTCCATCATGCGGCCCCTGGCTCCTTGCGGCCAAGGGCTGGGCGCGGCCCGTAGCGCACCATCAAGGCGTTCTGTGCGCCATGACCGTCCACAGGATGTGCTGCGCGGTCGTAAGTGCCGGCTGCGTTCAACGTCCAGGCATCCCGGTCATCACACAGGTACGCCACCAAACATTCGTCAATGATCTGCTGACGCAGCTTGGCGTCCGTGACGGGCCACGCCAGCTCCACGCGACGCATCATGTTGCGGTTCATCCAGTCGGCGCTCGACAGGTACAGGTCTTCTTCATCCCCCGCGCAGAAGTAGAAAACGCGCGTGTGCTCCAGAAACCGCCCAATCACCGAGCGCACGCGGATGTTGTCAGTCACTCCCGGCACCTGAGGGGCCAGCATGCAGGCCCCCCGCACAATCAGATCGATGCGCGCACCGCGCTGCCCGGCGAGGATCAACGCGCGCATGAGTCCCTCATCTGTCAGGGCGTTCATCTTGGCCACGATCCGCGCTTCTTCGCCACGGCTTGCCGCCAGACCCACGCGCTCGATTTTTTCGATCATGCGGCGGTGCAGATGGAACGGCGCCAGCATGAGCTTACGCAGCTTGGGAGGCCGGTTCTGGCTGGCCAGATGATTGAACACACCATCCATGTCGGCCGTGGTCTCTTCGTCGGCCGTGAGGTAGCTCAGGTCGGTATACAGCTTGGCTGTACGCACGTTGTAGTTGCCGGTGGACAGATGGCCATAACGTCGCAACTGCCGCCCCTCGCGTCGCGTGACGAGCAGCATCTTGGCGTGGGTCTTGAGGCCCACCACGCCATAAACCACCTGCGCCCCAATCGACTCCAGCGCCTCGGCCCAGTTGATGTTGGCCTCCTCGTCAAAACGCGCCTTCAGCTCCACCACGGCCATCACCTCCTTACCCCGGCGCACTGCCTCGCTGAGCAGGTCCATGAGCTCCGAGTCGGAGCCGGTGCGGTAGATGGTCTGCTTGATGACCAGCACCTGCGGGTCGTTCACGGCCTCCCGTAAAAAGGCCAGCAACCCATCAAAGCTCTCGAAGGGCTGATGGATCAACACGTCGCGCTCGCGCAGCTGCCCCATGATCGACACCCCTGGCTGGAGCTGACGCGGCCAGGCGGAACTCCACGGCGGAAAGAGCAACGCGGGATCGTTCACCAAATCCACCAGCTGATTCAGGCGCACCAGGTTCACAGGCCCATGCACACGGTACAAGGCCGCGTTGGGCAGATCGAATTGCTGCAGCAGGAAGTCCGACAGAAAGCGGGAGCAGCCTGCTGAGACTTCCAGGCGCACCGCCTGTCCGTAATGGCGTTGCTGAAGGCCTTGCCGCAAGGCGGTGCGCAGATTCCGCACATCCTCCTCGTCCAGGGCCAGGTCAGAGTGGCGCGTCACCCGGAACTGCGAGAACTCCGTCACCTCCCGGCCAGGAAACAGGTCCTCCAGATGCGCACGCACGATGCTGGACAAGCTGACGAACAACATCCCGTCGGGCGCCACCTTCTTCGGCATGCGGATCAGACGGGGCAAGGCACGCGGCACCTTGACGATGGCGATTTCATTCTCGCGGCCAAAGGCATCATGTCCCTTGAGACGAACAATGAAGTTCAACGATTTATTGGCCACCTGCGGAAACGGGTGGGCCGGATCGAGCCCCACCGGGATCAACAGGGGGCGGACCTCGCGGGCAAAATATTCATGAACCCAGCGCCTCTGCTCTGCGGACCGGTCACCATGCGCCACGATATGGATGCCATGCTGCGCAAACGCAGGGACCAGCACTTCGTTGTACAGAGCATATTGACGCTCGACCAAGTCATGAACCTGGGCGGACAGCGCCTCAAAAGACACTGCGGTGTAGATGCCCTTGGTCTCGCCTTTCTTCGCCGCCGTGATGTGCGCCGCCGCACGCACCTCGAAGAATTCGTCGAGATTGGACGAGACGATGCACAGATAGCGCAGCCGCTCCAGCAGCGGCACATCCGTACGGACCGCCCAGTCGAACACGCGTTCATTGAACGCGAGAATGCTGTGGTCACGGTCCAGAAACATATGGGGAGCACCGCCTGTGACAGGCTCTGCCACCCCAGGATCGCTGTCATGTGACACGGAGTGCAAGGAGTTTCCGGCGGCATCGGGGTGCTCGCGCTGCAAAGGGATGGAATCGGCGGTAGGCAGGGGCGGCATGGATACGCGGGTGCAGCAATTGCGGAATCGCTGCAGTATTTAACGCCCAGATGACAACTGCGTGACAGACTTTGTGACAGACACAGGAGCTCCCTGTGAGCTGGAGCGGGCAGGCACCAAATACTGTTGAAACAGCCGGGCTGCATGTGCCCAAGTGAATTCCAGTGCCCGGGTTCGTGCCTCGGACCTCGGTATAGACAACGCTTGCTGCGTGGCCGCCAAAAGGCTGTCATGCAACACGCCGCCCAGGGGCGCCCCACCCTCCCCAGCCCCCAACACTTCCCGCGGCCCATCTTCAGGAAATGCCGCCACCGGCGTGCCGCAAGCCATGGCCTCCAGCATGACCAGCCCAAAGGTTTCGGAGCGACTTGGAAATACAAAGACATCGGCCGAGGCATAGACCTGTGCCAGCGAATCCCGGTCCAGGATGCCAAGCCACCGTACTTGCGGGTACTTGGCTTTCAGCCGTGCTTCGAGCGGCCCCACACCACACACGACCTTGGTGCCTGGCATGTCCAACTGCAAAAAGGCGTCAATGTTCTTTTCATACGAGATACGGCCCACATACAGTGCCACCGGATGGGCCAGGACGCCCGCGAGCGGGCTCTGGCAGACCTCGCCATGGAATCGAAACGCCTGGGTATCCACGCCATGCGTCCACAAGCGCAGGTGGCTGAAGCCCCGCTGCTGCAGCATTTGCAAGACACCCTGTGTGGGCACCATGACCCCGGACGAGGGACGATGAAAATGCCTGAAAAGCGCATACCCCCAACGCAGCGGGATGCGCAGGGCAGCCTGCATGATCTCAGGAAAGCGCGTGTGAAAGGCGGTGGTGAAAGCTAGGCCACGCTTGAGGCAATAGCGACGGCCCGCCCAGCCCAGAGGCCCTTCCGTCGCCAGATGAATGGCATCTGGCTGCAAGGCATCCAGCTTATGGGCAAGCACCTTGTAGGGCCGCACGGCCAGGTCAATGCCCGCGTAACCGGGACATGGACGGGTCGCAAACTGTTCGGGGTGGAGCACGTGAACATCATGCCCGGCATCTTCCAGCTCGCGGACCAACTCCACCAGCGTGGTCACTACGCCATTGACCTGGGGCAGCCATGCATCGGTCAGCAACGCGATCCTCATGCGGGCACCTGTTCGGTCTGGTGGGAGACATGGGTCGCAGGAGTGGCGGGCCAGTACAACAGCTCCAGTCGGCCATCCAGGTGTTCGACCAGCGCTGTGTGGCTCTCCACCCAGTCGCCATCGTTGCAATATAAGGTCCCGTTGATCTCGCGCATCTCCGCGCGGTGGATATGTCCGCAAACCACTCCGTCGTGCCCACGGCGGCGGGCCTCTGCAGCCACTGCCACCTCGAAGTCGGTGACATAGTTGAGCGCTTTTTTCACCTTGCCCTTGAGGTAGGCAGACAGCGACCAGTACGGCAGCCCCATGCGGGCTCGCCAGGTGTTCAGATGGCGATTGAGCTTGAGCGTGAATTCATACAGGTTGTCACCCACATAGGCCAGCCATTTGGCGCACTGGATCACGCCGTCAAAGTGGTCGCCGTGGGTGACCCAGAGGCTGCGCCCATCGGCAGTGGTGTGCACCGCATCGGACACCACCTCGATGCCCCCAAAGGAATGCCCCACAAACGCCCTGGCAAACTCGTCGTGGTTGCCAGGAACAAACACCACGCGGCACCCCTTGCGCGCGCGGCGCAGCAACTTTTGCACCACGTCGTTGTGGGCCTGTGGCCAAAACCAGCGGCGGCGCAACTGCCATCCGTCCACGATGTCCCCCACCAGGTACAGATGGTCGCTGGGATGGTGTTTCAGAAAATCCAGCAGCGCGTCAGCCTGGCACCCCGGCGTGCCAAGGTGCAAGTCCGAAATGAACACCGCACGAAACCGCCGCTGACCCGCGAGTGCTGCAGGTGCGTCAGGCTCGGCATCCTGAGCCACCGGAGACTCGTTCAACCAAGGGCCCAGAGCGTCGAACGCGGCACGCACCGGTCAAGCCCCCAGAAAATGCTTGCGGTAGCGGGGATGTAGGTCGGCCAGCCGCATCAGCATCGGCAGGTCGGCGGTATTGAAGTCTGGATCCCAGGCCGGCGCGCCCAGCACACGGGCGCCCAGTCGCAGATAGCCTTTGATCAGGGCCGGCGGCTCCACGGCAATCGAGCCGTCCAGATGCTCCACAGGCAGTGGCAAGCGCGGCAGCACGTGGTAGTCGATGGGCGCCAGATGGGTCTTGCGCACTTGCTGCCAGATGCTGGCGGCCGCATCGCCGCTGACCACGCCGTTGTGAAGCATGGGAATGCTGGCGCAGCCGATCATCGTGTCGAGTTCGTTGCGCACCATAAAGTCTGCCAGCGCGCTCCACAGCGCCATGATCACGCCGCCGTGGCGGTGATCGGGGTGCACGCAGCTACGGCCCAGCTCCACCATCCGGGGGCGCAAGGTGCGCAGGCGCGTCAAGTCAAATTCGGTATCGCTGTAGGTTCCACCCACCCGTTTGGCCTGCGCAGGCGTCAGCACCCGGTAAGTCCCAATGACTTGCAGGCTTTGGGCGTCGCGCACCAGAAGGTGCTCGCAGTAGTCGTCAAAGAGGTCCACGTCGTGGCCAGCAACGGGGGTCGTCAATCGAGCGCCCATCTCTGCCGCAAACACCTCAAAGCGCAGGCGCTGTGCCTCGCGGACTTCGTCCAGATGCCTGGCCCAGGTCACCTCAATAGCGCCACGCGCCGGTGCAACCTGCGCCGCGCCCGGTACAACGGCAGGGCGTTGAACCATACCGGTGCCGGCCGCCTCGGGTGATGTGGACAACTGCATCAGAGTGGGCAGGTCGTTCATGGACAACGTCTCCTTCGGTTAAAACGGGCTCGACTGGCATCTCCAGCCGAGGCGGGAATCCGCTTCCCTGGCCGGGAGTGTGAAAGCCCCGCGTGACATGCCCATGTCCGCCGCATGTCAACGTCGTGACATGCTTTTCCCTCGCCCTTGGGCCCCTCCCACCCACCGAGGGCCTGCATAATGGATTGAGGAACTTCGTCGTGTCTTCAGCCGCCCCGCCCTCCAACCGCAGCCCCCTCGCCGCCTTTGCCGCTGTGTTTTTGCTGGCAGCGGCCTGCGCTGGCGCGCTGGTCTGGACCTTGGAGCGGCAGGAACGGGCGCAGCAGCGCACCCAGGCGGCAGATGTGGCGGGCGACCACGTACAGGCCCTGCAGCGCGCCATCGAGTTGGCCTTGTCGGCCAACAACACCCTGGTGGCCCTGGTGCGGCAGGGCCATGGCAACGTCCCCCAGTTCGAAGAAATCGGCATGCAGATGCTGCCGTTCTACCCGGGCATCGCGGCCATGGGTCTGTCCCCAGGAGGGGTGGTGCAGCAGGTCGTTCCCCGAGCAGGCAACGAAAATTCGATTGGTTTTGACCAACTCAACGACCCCCGCCAAGGGGTGGAAGCCGCCCGCGCCCGCGAATCCGGTCTGCTGACGCTGGCAGGGCCCATGGAGTTGGTGCAGGGCGGCCTGGGCGTTGTGGGGCGCCAACCGGTGTATCTGGAAGATGACCTGGGACGGCGCAACTTCTGGGGGTTCACGTACATCACCATCCGCCTTCCAGAGGTGCTGGCGACTGCGCGCCTACCTAAGCTCACCGAGCGGGGCTTCCACTACCGACTGTGGCGTGTTCGCCCGGACAACCAGCAAGAGCAGACCATCGCGGCGTCTGACCCGCCGCCCGCTGACGACGCTGTGGGTCGCTCACTCACCCTGCCCAATGGCCAGTGGACGCTCAGCCTGACCCCTGCCCAAGGATGGGGTGCACCCGGCGTGCTGGCCCTGCGCTGCGCCTTGGGCTTGCTGTTTGCATTGCTGATGGGCTATCTCGCGCGCTTGCTGGTCGAACTGAAGGCGCATGAACGCGGTCTCGCGACGCAAGTGGCACAGCGCACGTCCGAGATCCAGGCCACACAGCAACAGTTGCGTGCCACCATCGACGCGATTCCCGATCCGCTGTTTGAAATCGATCAGGACGGCCGCTATTGCAGCGTACACAGCCCGCGCGCCGAGTTGCTCATGGGCCCTGCGGAGCAATTGATCGGCCGCAATGTCACAGACGTGCTGCCTGCACTGGCTGCACTGACCGTGATGGACGTGCTCAACGAAGCACAGTCCCAGGGGTGGTCCACAGGGCGCCAGATCATGTTGGACCTACCCGGCCTGGGGCCCACCTGGTTCGAGCTTTCTGCAGCCCGCAAGGCAGGATCCGCAGGAGGAAAACCCCGATTCATTGTGCTGTCCCGCGACATCTCCGAACGCAAGCGGTCCCAGGAACAGTTGCAGCTGACAGCCCAGGTGTTTGACCAGAGCGGCGAGGCCATCGTGATTGCCGATGCAGCCCAAACCATCGTGCGCATCAACCGGGCATTCAGCCGCATCACCGGCTACTCCGAAGCAGAGGCGGTGGGGCAGTCAATGCGCCTGCTGACCGTGGCGGAGTCCACCCGGGACTTCGACGCCGACCTGGTGTACACCCACCTCTCCAAGGACGGACACTGGGAAGGTGAAGCCTGGGGCCGGCGAAAGGACGGATCGACCTACCCGCAGTGGCTGTCCGTCAGCCGTGTGCGCGACGGCAACGGCAGTACCACCCACTCCATCACGCTGTTCCGCGACATCACGCTCCAGCGCGAGGCGCAGGACCGCATCCAGCGACTCGCGCATTTCGACCCCCTCACCGATCTGCCCAATCGTGCGCTCCTGGCGGAGCGCGCCCAGCGCCACATTGAACAAGAGCAAGCGCGGGGTGGGACGCTGGCCATGCTGTTCCTGGACCTGGACCATTTCAAGAACGTCAACGACTCGCTGGGACACCGCATCGGTGACATCCTGCTGGTGGCCGTGGCGCGGCGGCTCGAGTCGCTGCTGGGCACGCAAGACACTGTGTCGCGCCTGGGGGGCGATGAATTCCTTCTGCTGTTACCCGCCGCCTCCGCGATGCAGGCGGCCGACTTAGCACAGCGCCTGCTGATCGCGGTGGCCCAGCCTTTTCAGGTCGAGCCTTACGAACTCACCACCACCCTGTCTGTGGGCATTGCCATGTATCCGGCGGACGGAGACTCGTTCGACACACTGTACCAGCGCGCCGATGCCGCCATGTACCGCGCCAAGCAAAGCGGGCGCAACCGCTTCGGCTTTTTCACAGCCGATCTGGAGGCGCGCACCGCCCGGGCCTTGCAGATCGAGAACGCACTGCGCCGCGCGTTGGAACGCAACCAGTTCGAGCTGCACTACCAACCCCAGGTGTCACTCGCCACGCGTCAGGTCGTCGGGGCCGAGGCGCTGCTGCGCTGGAAGCATCCCGAACTGGGCATGGTGTCTCCGGCGGAGTTCATCCCCGTCGCAGAGAGCAGCGGCATGATCGTGGCGATTGGCGAGTGGGTGCTGAACACCGCCGTGCACGACGCCAAGCGCTGGCTGGACCTGCAGCTGCCCCTGCGGGCAGTGTCGGTCAACCTGTCGGCGGTGCAGTTCCGCCACCCTCAGCTGCCAGAGATGGTGACGCACTGCCTGCAACAGGCCAGACTGCCCGCGCGCCGGCTGGAGCTGGAGCTGACCGAGGGGGCTGCGGTAGACGACCCTGCGGCTGCCCTGGCCATGATGGACCAATTGCACGACCGGGGAGTACGGCTGTCGATGGATGACTTTGGCACCGGATATTCGTCGTTGAGCTATCTCAAGCGCTTTCAGATCTACAAGCTCAAGATCGACCAGTCGTTTGTGCGCGACCTCGACGATGACGCCAACGACCGGGCCATCGTCAGCGCCATCATCCGCATGGCGCAGGCCTTGGGCATGCAGACGACTGCCGAAGGGGTGGAGACGGATGGCCAGCTGGAGTTTCTGCGCGCGCAGGGCTGCGATGAGGGGCAGGGTTACCTGTTCAGTCGCCCCCTGGCGGCCGATGCGTTTGAGGCCTATCTGCGGGAACACCTGGGACGCTAGGAACCTGTCCAAAGCAACCGGGCGACGTGTCTCAGCCCCTTCTCGGGCCAAGGCTCAAGATAACGTCGCAGGCCTCCGCCGTACGGCAGAACCTGCAACGCTTTACCTGAGGCATACCCTAAAACGGCTTGTAAGCTGCCACTGCTACACTTTGGTACAATTTTTGAGGCCGTCTGGCCCTGCCGCCTGTACTGGTCTTATGTATTCGCTGTTCAGCACTCCGCCCTCGCAGCGCGCCGGAGTGCCTACCGACACCCCACTGCAACGCACTCTGCGCGAACAACAAATCCTGTTGGATAGCGCGGGCGTGGGCATCGTGTTTCTTCGCCAGCGCAGTGTGGTGCGCTGCAACCAGCGGTATGCCGAAATTTTTGGCTACGCCAGCCCAGCCCACCTGGTAGGGCTCAATACCGAAGCCTTTTATCCAGACCGGGATGCGTCCCGAGACCTTGGGCGCACTGCCTATCCTGCGCTGGCCCAGGGGCAATCCTTCCGGATTGAACGCCAGCTGCGTCGCCAGGACGGCACGCTGTTCTGGGGCAGCCTCACTGGGCGCCTGATCAATCCGCACGACACCGGCGAGGGCTCGATCTGGATCGTGGACGACATTGACGAGCAAAAGCGTGCCCAGGCCGCGCTGAATGCCGCAGTGCGCGAAAAGCAGTTGCTGTTTGACAGCGCAATGGTGGGCATCGTTTTTTTGCGCGACCGGCACTTGACCCGCTGCAACCACCACTTTGAGCAGATGCTAGGCTTTGAGCCGGGCGAACTCATGGGCTGTTCGTCCCGCCGCTGGTATGCCAGCGATGCCGCGTGGCAAGAAGTGGGTGACCGCTGCTACCCCACGCTGGTGGCAGGGCAGTCATACGAGGGCGAAGTGGAGCTGTGCCGCAAGGACGGCACCCCGGTCATCTGTGAAGTCCGCAGCAAATGCATCGATCCGGCGGACCCTGCCCAGGGCACCATCTGGATCACCATGGACATCACCGACCGCAAACGCGCACAGGCGATGCTGGCCCAGGCCCATGAGGAGCTGGAGCGACAGGTGCAAGACCGCACGCGCGAGCTGCGCGAAACTGTGGCCAACCTGCACCGTGAAATCAATGATCGCAAGGCTGACCAGGAGCGCATTTACTGGCTGGCTCACTACGATGCGCTGACGGGTCTGCCCAACCGGGCCCTGCTGGCAGAACGCGCGCAGCAGGCCATTCGGCTGGCGCAAGACAACCAGACGCCCCTGGCCGTCATCTTCCTGGACCTGGATCACTTCAAGCATGTGAACGACTCTCTGGGCCACCGGGTGGGCGATGTACTGCTGGTCGAAATTGCCAAAAGGCTGCGCGCCGTGGTGCGCGACAAGGACACGGTCTCTCGCCTGGGCGGTGATGAGTTCATCCTGCTTCTGCCCGGAGCAGATGCGCGGGGCGCAGCCCGGGTCGCTAGCAAATTGCAGGAGGCGTCGCGCCAGCCGTACCAGATCGACCACCACGAGCTCACGATGGCCCCGTCGATGGGCATTGCGCTGTTTCCGCAAGACGGACACGACTTCGACACGCTGACCCAGTCGGCCGACGTGGCCATGTACCGCGCCAAGCTGGATGGGCGCAATACCTTCCGCTTCTTCACCCCCGAGATGCAGGCCCAGTCGGTACGTGCCTTGCAGCTCGAAAACGCATTGCGCCGCGCCCTGGAACGGGAGCAGTTCCACCTGCACTACCAGCCGCAAATGAACCTGGCCACGGGCACCGTGCGCAGTGTGGAAGCCCTGCTGCGGTGGCAACACCCCCAGCTCGGCCCCATCTCTCCTGGAGAGTTCATCCCGATTGCTGAAGACAGCGGACAGATTCTGCAGATTGGCGAGTGGGTGCTGCGCACGGCGCTGGCCCAGCTCAAGGCATGGCGCAGCTGCGGGTTTCCCGAACTCACGATGGCTGTGAACCTGTCGGCGATCCAATTTCGCCAGCCACAGCTGCCCGAGCTGGTGAGCCGCGTGCTCGTGGAGTTTGACCTCCCCCCCGATTCGCTGGAACTGGAGCTCACGGAAGGTGTGGCCGTGGACGATCCCCATGCGGCAGTGGCGACCATGGACCAGTTACACGCGCGCGGGGTGCGGATGTCGATGGATGACTTTGGCACAGGCTACTCGTCACTCAGCCAGCTCAAGCGGTTCCAGATCTTCAAGCTGAAGATCGATCAATCCTTTGTGCGCGACCTGGGCAACGACAGCAACGACCGCGCCATCGTCAGCGCCATCATCCGCATGGCGCAGGCGCTGGGGATGCGCACCACCGCCGAGGGCGTGGAAACCGAAAGCCAACTGGCCTTTCTGCACGAACAGGGTTGCGACGAGGCACAGGGCTACCACTTCAGCACACCGCTGCCCGCAGAGCAGTTGGAGCGCTTCATGCGGCAGCACACCGCCGCGCACTGAGCCGACCCAATACCACTCAGGACGCAACGGACGCCGCTGAGAGACCAGGAACTCAGCCCGCGCGAGCGGCATCTGCCAGCCGCTGCGCACAGGAGCTGGCCACTTGCGCGTCGCGCGCCTCCACCATCACACGCAGCAAAGGCTCGGTGCCACTGGCACGGATCAAGACCCGGCCCGAGGAGCCCAGTTGCTGCTCCACCGCCTGCGTGGTCTCAGCCAGGAGGCGGTTGGCCTTCCAGTCCTGCCCGGGCGCCAGGCGAACATTGAGCAACACCTGCGGGTAGAGCGTGATGTCTGCCAGCAACTGTGCCAGCGTGCGGCCGCTGCGCACACAGGCCTGCAGCACCTGCAGCGCACTCACCAAACCATCGCCGGTGGTGTGCCGGTCCAGGGCCAGCAGGTGGCCCGAGCCCTCCCCGCCCAGCACCCAGTGGTGGCGCTCCAGTTCTTCCAGTACATACCGGTCACCGACCTTGGCGCGCACAAATTTCACGCCTTTGGCTTGCAATGCCACCTCCACGGCCATGTTGGTCATCAGCGTGCCCACCACGCCCGGCACATGCTCGTCACGGCCCATGCGATCTGCGGCCATCAGGTACAGCAACTCGTCGCCGTTGTACAGCCGCCCGGTGGCGTCCACGATCTGCAGCCGGTCAGCGTCGCCATCCAACGCAACGCCATAGTCGGCACGGTTCGCGCGCACGGCGCGGACCAAGGCGTCGGGATGTGTGGCGCCCACTTCGTGGTTGATGTTGAGGCCGTCGGGCGCGCAGCCAATCGACAGCACTTCTGCACCCAGCTCGTGGAAGACCTTGGGCGCCACTTGGTAAGCGGCACCGTGGGCAGCATCCACCACGATCTTCAGGCCCTTGAGCGTCAGGTCCTGGGGAAAGGTGCTTTTGCAGAACTCGATGTAGCGCCCGGCGGCATCATCTAGGCGTCGCGCCTTGCCCAGGCTAGCAGAGTCCACCCAGACCGGTGGCTCGGCCAACGCGGCCTCTACCGCCAGCTCCCAGGCGTCCGACAGCTTGGTGCCTTGCGCACTGAAAAACTTGATGCCGTTGTCGGGATAGGCGTTGTGACTGGCGCTGATGACCACACCCAGACTGGCGCGCTGGGCACGGGTCAGATACGCCACGCCAGGCGTAGGCAACGGCCCCAGCAGCACCACATCCACCCCTGCCGAGTTGAAGCCAGACTCCAGCGCGCTTTCAAGCATGTAGCCCGAGATGCGCGTGTCCTTGCCAATGAGCACCGTAGGGCGCTCTTCCGTGCGGCGCAACACATGGCCCACAGCATGGGCCAGGCGCAGCACAAAATCCGGCGTAATGGGCGGCTGTCCGACGGTGCCACGGATGCCGTCGGTTCCAAAGTATTGGCGTGTCATGTTCTGGCGTCTCCTCGTACGGATCTCTGTATGTTGTTCTCACAGGCGAGGGCTTGGCGTCCCACAACCTGCTCTCAAATCACTGGCCCCTCAGCCAGATCGCTGCATCGCAGACCACACGGCCAGTGCCGCCACCGTCTCGCGCACGTCGTGCACACGCACTACCGCAGCGCCCCGTTCGACCGCCAGCACGGCGGCGGCCACGCTGGGCACCATGCGCTGGTCCACCTCCAGCCCGGTCACCGCGCCCAGCGACGACTTGCGTGACCACCCTGCCAGCAGCGGATAGCCAGCAGCCAGCAGTTCGGAATGCCGCGCCAGCAAGGCAAAGTTTTGTTCCACCGTTTTGCCAAAGCCAATGCCCGCATCCAGCAGAATACGAGTCTTTTCGACCCCAAGCGCTAGTAGATTATGCGCCTGCAGCTGCAAAAATGATAGCACCTGGGGCACCACATCCCCGTCCATGGGCGCCTGCTGCATGGTCTGCGGGTCGCGGTGCATGTGCATCAGGCACACGCCGCACTGCGGGTGCGCAGCCACCGCCGCCGCAGCGCCTGGCTGCCGCAGGGCCCAAATGTCGTTGATGATGTCGGCCCCCAAGTCCAGCACCGCGCGCATGACCTCGGGCTTGTAGGTATCCACCGAGATCGGCACACCCAAGGTGACCGCCTCACGCACCAGAGGCACCACACGAGACAGCTCCTCGTCCAGGGTTACCGCAGGGCTGCCCGGCCGGGTGGACTCGCCACCGATATCCAGGATATCAGCCCCCTCCTTCAGCAGCTGCTCGCAATGCCGCAGCGCAGCAGCCGTGGAGCCATGGCGCCCCCCATCAGAGAAAGAGTCGGGCGTCACGTTGACGATACCCATGACCTGGGGACGGGCCAGATCAATGGTGAAGCGAGAGGTTTGCCAGATCATGTGTCGATCGAACCCGTGCAAATTTGCGAAAGAGAGGCCAAGCCAACAAATTCGCAGTGAAAAATGAAACACCACGAAAAACGGGGCACAAGGCCCCGTCTGAACGACTGTACCGCGAGCCTGGTCAGGCCGCCGTCGGTGCAGTATCCGTGGCTACAGCTGGAGTGCCGCCACTGGAGTTATCACCACCAGAGGGAGGGGTGCGTGGCGTCCAGTCCTTGGGAGGACGGGGCTCCTTGCCCGCCATGATGTCATCCAGCTGCTCGGTATCGATGGTTTCCCATTCGAGCAAGGCCTTGGCCATGGCGTGCATCTTGTCACTGTTCTCTTCGATCAGGCGGCGGGCGAGGTTGTACTGCTCGTCGATGATGCGGCGCACTTCCATGTCCACCTTTTCCATGGTCTGTTCGCTCATGGTGGTGGTCTTGGTGACCGAGCGGCCCAGGAACACTTCGCCTTCGTTCTCGGCGTAAACCATCGGCCCCAGGGCATCGGTCATGCCGTAGCGCGTGACCATGTCGCGGGCGATGTGGGTCGCGCGCTCGAAGTCGTTGCTGGCGCCGGTGGTCATCTGGTTCATGAACACTTCTTCCGCAATGCGGCCACCGAACAGCATGCTGATCTGGTTGAGCATGTATTCGCGGTCATAGCTGTAACGATCCTGTGCGGGCAGGCTCATCGTCACGCCCAGAGCACGGCCACGGGGAATGATGGTGACCTTGTGCACAGGGTCGCACTTGGGCAGCAGCTTGCCGATCAGCGCATGGCCTGACTCGTGGTAAGCCGTGTTGCGGCGTTCTTCCTCGGGCATGACCATGCTCTTGCGCTCGGGGCCCATGAGGATCTTGTCCTTGGCCTTCTCAAAGTCCTGCATCTCCACGGTGCGCGCATTGCGGCGCGCAGCCATCAGTGCGGCTTCATTACACAGGTTGGCCAGATCGGCACCGCTCATGCCTGGTGTGCCACGGGCGATGATCGCAGGGGCCACATCCTGACCAATCGGAATCTTGCGCATGTGCACATTCAGAATCTGCTCGCGGCCGCGGATGTCGGGCAGCGTCACGTAGACTTGGCGGTCAAAACGGCCAGGACGCAGCAGGGCGGCGTCCAGAATGTCAGGGCGGTTGGTGGCAGCCACCACGATGACGCCCAGGTTGGTTTCAAAGCCATCCATCTCGACCAGCATCTGGTTCAGGGTCTGTTCACGCTCGTCGTTGCCACCACCCAGGCCAGCGCCACGCTGGCGGCCCACGGCGTCGATTTCATCGATGAAGATGATGCAGGGGGCGTTCTTCTTGGCGTTGTCGAACATGTCGCGCACGCGGGCCGCACCCACGCCAACGAACATTTCCACAAAATCCGAGCCCGAGATGCTGAAGAACGGCACCTTGGCTTCGCCCGCAATGGACTTGGCCAGCAAAGTCTTACCAGTACCGGGAGGGCCGACCAGCAGCAGGCCACGGGGAATGCGGCCACCCAGCTTCTGGAACTTCTGCGGGTCCTTCAGGAAGTCCACCACTTCCTTGACTTCTTCCTTGGCCTCGTCACAGCCGGCGACGTCCGCAAACGTGACCTGGTTGTTGTTCTCGTCCAGCATACGCGCCTTGCTCTTGCCGAAGCTGAAGGCGCCGCCCTTGCCGCCGCCCTGCATCTGGCGCATGAAGTACACCCATACGCCAATCAGCAGCAGCATGGGGCCCCAGCTAACCAGCAAGGTCATGAGCAGGGAACCTTCCTCACGGGGCTTCACGTCGAACTTGACGTTGTGGTTCAGGAGGTCGCCCACCAAGCCACGGTCCAGCACCGAGGCATTCGTGCGGATCTTGCGGTCATCGGTCGTGACCGCCACAATCTCGCCGCCGCTCAGCCCTTCAGGAATGGTGGCGCTTTTGATGCGGTTGTTGCGGACTTCGTCCAGAAACTCGGAATACCCGACGTGGCCCGCACTAGCGCCGCTGCGGGTGTCAAACTGTTTGAACACCGTGAACAGCACCATGGCGATGACCAGCCATACGGCAATTTTTGAAAACCACTGATTGTTCAAGCGGGGCTCCAGTTGCGGGGAACAGAAAACGGACATACTGCCGTCATGGCACGCATGTGCGGCCCATTTTAGGTCTTTCAAGCCACGGGGCCAGCCCTATTCCCCCTCACGCCCATGGAATCAGCGCGGGCTTTGGCGCCAAAGTTCACGGATTCTTGACCTGAGGCAAGCCTGAACAGGCTACTTTTTAAGCCCCATCCCCACCAGGAACGTTTCGGAAGACTTGTCGCGCGAAGCCTTGGGTTTCAGGGGCTTGACGACCTTGAAGGTCTGCTTGAACAAGGTGACCAGATCACTGTATCCACTGCCATGGAACAACTTGACCACCAGGACGCCCTCCGGTTTCAAATGGTTGCAAGCGAAATCCACAGCCAACTCCACCAGGTGCGCAATCCGCGCTGCATCGGCCGACTCGATACCCGACAGGTTGGGCGCCATGTCCGACACCACCACATCCACCACCCGGCCGTCGAGCGCCTGCTCTAGGCGCTCCAGCACTTCGGGCTCCCGAAAATCGCCGTTCAGGTAGGTGACACCTTCAATCGGCTCCATGGGCAAGATGTCCAACGCAATGATCGCTCCGTTGAGCTGCCCCGCTGCAGCACCCGAGGGTGACAGGCGCCGGCGCAGATACTGGCTCCATGCCCCCGGGGTAGAGCCCAGATCGACGACCGTATAACCCGGCTTGATGAGGCCCAGTTGCTCGTCAATCTCCTTGAGCTTGTAGGCGGCACGGGCGCGGTAACCCTCCTTCTGTGCCAATTTGACATAGGTGTCGTTCACGTGGTCGTTGAGCCACGCCTTGTTCACCTTTTTGCTCTGGGTTTTGACTTTCATATGGCGGTATTGTCTCTCGACAATCTCTCCAGTGGCGGACCTGCCCCCCAGCGCTGCGCACGGCAGCCGGAATTACGTCCAGCCGGGCCGCAGACATAATACGGGGATGCCCCAAATTCAACTGACTCCTGCCGAGCGCCGGGAACAACGCGCCGCTGCCCACCACCTGGACCCCGTGGTCCTGATTGGCGGCGATGGCCTCACCCCCGCCGTCAAGAAGGAAATTGACGCCGCCCTCAACGCCCATGGCCTGATCAAGGTGCGTGTTTTCAACGATGACCGCACCGCGCGCGAGCTGATGTACCAGGAGCTGACCGCTGAACTCAACGCCGCGCCTATCCAGCACATCGGCAAGCTGCTGGTGCTGTGGCGGCCTCAGCCCGTCAAGGAACGCGCTGTCGATGAAGACCGGATGCCCGGCCCCCGCGACGTCAAGGTGCTCAAGTACAGCAAGCGGGGTGGCCAACGCCCCGAGATCAAGCAGTTGCGCGTGCTCGGTAACCAGCGCCTCACCTCGGGCGGCCAGATCAAGCGGGCGAAGCCCAAGCAAAAATCCATCAAGAAGCGTCAGGCCGACTGATGAGCCACGATGCAGGCTCGGCAGTACCTGCAACCGTTGCAGCACCTGCCGGCAAGGCGCCCACGCGCCACATCCTCTGCATGAAATGGGGCACGAAATACGGCCCCGAATACGTCAACCGGCTGTATGCCATGGTGCGTCGGCATCTGAGCGGCGATTTCCGTTTTGTCTGCCTTACCGATGACAGCACCGGCATCCGCAGCGAAGTGCAATGCCTGCCCATTCCCGCACTGGATCTGCCGCCCGGCATTCCCGAGCGGGGCTGGACCAAGCTGGCCACCTTCAGCGCAGATTTGCACGGGCTGCGCGGCACGGCCCTGTTTCTGGACGTGGATGTGGTCATCACCGGCAGCCTGGATGATTTTTTCACCCAACCCGGCGAATTTCTGATCATTCACGACTACAAGCGTCCGTGGCGCATCACCGGCAACTCGTCCGTGTACCGCTTTGAACTGGGTGCGCACCCCGATGTGCTGGCGTATTTTCGCGAGCACTTCGCTGAAATCCGGGCACAGTTCCGCAACGAGCAGGCCTACCTGTCAGACTTCTTGCACAAGCAGGGCAAGCTGCAATACTGGCCCGCCGCGTGGTGCCCCAGTTTCAAGTACCACGGAATCCCCCCCTGGCCTACCAACTACTGGCGCGCGCCGTTTGTGCCGGAAGGTGCACGCATCGTAATTTTTCATGGGGAATGCAACCCCCCGGATGCCCTGGCGGGCCGGCGCAACCGGCGGTTTCGCTACATCCGCCCAGCCACCTGGGTGGCGGAACACTGGCACGAATAGGCGCGGCGGCGGGCCGACTTGTTCTAAAAAAAGTCTATGCCGCAGTAGATTTGTCAGCGAATCGCTTGCTTGACCGTCAATCGCTGGCGGACCGCTCTTCCTCTGCCGCGTGCGCTCCCGGCCGCAGCGTTTGCCACAACACTGCCAAGGCGCAGCCCCATTGCGCTGCATACATCACCGTCCCCACGCTGTGCCACAGACGCAAGTCCTGCCGGGCCACAATGCGGGGCGCAACGCCAAACTGGTTGAGCAACGCCAGCAGCAGGCCACCGAGAACGAACAGCATGGCAGCGCGTGCCCAAGGATATTGGGCCAGTCCATGCCGAGGCCTGGACAAGAGCAGCAGCACCACACAACACACCACCGCCACCCAGGTCTGCGCCGCAAACAGCTTGGCCGCCATGTTGCCCGCCATCGTGGGCGAAGGCAGATGGGCAAACAGCATGGGCACGACCAGAAACCCGATGGTGGTCAAACTGCCCCACCAAAGTGCAGCGACCAGGGCAGGAAGGCGGTGGGACATGCCGTGCACGTTCACTGGTAGCTGACCGCCACCACTTCGTAGCGGCGAATGCCGCCAGGGGCCTGCACTTCGGCGGTGTCGCCCTCTTCCTTGCCAATCAGCGCACGCGCGATGGGGCTGGAAATATTGATCAAGCCTCGCTTGAGGTCAGCCTCGTCTTCGCCCACGATCTGGTACTTCACCGTGTCACCAGAGTCTTCGTCCTCCAGTTCGACCGTGGCACCAAACACCACCTTGCCGCCACCGTCGACCGCACTGGGGTCAATGACCTGGGCTACCGAGAGCTTGCCCTCGATCTCCTGAATGCGGCCTTCGATGAAACCCTGGCGGTCCTTGGCTGCGTCGTAATCGGCGTTTTCGCTCAGGTCACCCTGCGCGCGCGCTTCGGCAATGGCAGCGATCACCGCAGGACGCTCCACGGTCTTGAGGCGGTGCAGCTCTTCCTTGAGCATTTCAGCGCCGCGTTTGGTAATGGGAATGGTGGCCATGCGATTGAGTCTCCACAAGTCAAAACGGTGAAAGTGCAAGGCACTTCCACCGATCTTTCGCCACGCTGCTCCCCGCAAAACATCGGGGGGTGCACGTGGCACATCTACAAAAGGAAACCGCCGCACGTTGCCGCGCGGCGGTGTTGGTTCAGTGGCGATTATGCCGTGTTTGCGGCGGCCAAAGCCACCGCAAAAACCCGGTCAGGCCGCCAGCTGAGCGTGCAGTTCCTGCACGGAATACACGTCGAGCTTGTCCAGGTACTTCATGCCTTCCACGGCCGCCTCCGCACCAAAGATGGTGGTGAAAGTGGTCACGCGGGCCAGCAGCGACGAGGTACGAATCGCACGCGAATCGGCAATCGCGTTACGGCGTTCTTCCACCGTGTTGATGACCATGACAATCTCGTTGTTCTTGATCATGTCCACGATGTGCGGACGGCCTTCCGTGACCTTGTTAACTACCACCACAGGGACGCCCGCCTCGGCGATGGCCGCAGCGGTGCCCTTGGTCGCCACCAGGTCGAAGCCGAGCGCCACCAGCTGGCGGGCAATGTCCACCGCACGGGGCTTGTCGTTGTTCTTCACGGTGAGGAACACCTTGCCCGACGTCGGCAGCTTGGTGCCCGCGCCCAGCTGGCTCTTCACGAACGCTTCCCCAAAGGTCTTGCCCACGCCCATCACCTCGCCGGTGGACTTCATCTCGGGGCCGAGGATGGTGTCCACGCCGGGGAACTTGACGAAGGGGAACACGGCTTCCTTCACGCTGAAGTAAGGCGGTGTCACTTCCTTGGTGATGCCCTGCGAAGCAAGCGACTGACCCGCCATGCAGCGCGCTGCGACCTTGGCCAGCTGGATGCCGGTGGCCTTGGAGACAAACGGCACCGTGCGCGAGGCGCGGGGGTTCACTTCCAGCACGTAGATCACGTCCTTGCCATCCACTTCCTGAATGGCAAACTGCACGTTCATCAGGCCCACCACGTTCAGGCCTTCAGCCATGGCAGCCGACTGGCGCTTGAGCTCGTCCACCGTGGCTTGCTTGAGGTAGTAAGGCGGCAGCGAGCAGGCCGAGTCACCCGAATGCACACCGGCTTGCTCGATATGTTCCATCACGCCACCGATGAAGGTCTTGCCCTCGGGGTCGCGCAGACAGTCCACATCGCACTCGATGGCGTCGTTCAGGAAGCGGTCCAGCAGCACGGGCGAGTCGTTGCTCACCTTGACGGCCTCGCGCATGTAGCGCTCCAGGTCACGCTGTTCGTGGACGATTTCCATCGCACGGCCGCCCAACACGTAGCTGGGGCGCACCACCAGGGGGTAACCCAGCGTGGCGGCCTTTTCCAGGGCCTCGGCTTCGGTACGTGCGGTGGCATTGGGCGGCTGGCGCAGGCCCAGATCGCCCAGCAGCTTCTGGAAACGCTCGCGGTCTTCGGCCGCGTCGATCATGTCGGGGCTGGTGCCGATGATCGGCACGCCCTCGGCTTCCAGGCCCAGTGCAAGCTTGAGCGGCGTCTGGCCGCCGTACTGCACGATCACACCGTGTGGCTTTTCCTTGTCCACGATCTCGAGCACATCTTCGAGCGTCAGCGGCTCGAAGTACAGGCGGTCGGACGTGTCATAGTCGGTAGAAACCGTTTCAGGGTTGCAGTTGACCATGATGGTTTCGTAGCCATCCTCGCGCATGGCGAGTGCGGCATGCACGCAGCAGTAGTCGAACTCGATGCCCTGGCCGATGCGGTTCGGGCCACCGCCCAGCACCATGATCTTTTTCTTGTCCGTCGGCGCAGCTTCGCACTCTTCCTCGTAGGTCGAATACATGTAGGCCGTGTTGGTGGCGAACTCGGCAGCGCAGGTGTCCACGCGCTTGTACACGGGGCGAACATTCAGCGCGCGGCGTGCCTCGCGCACCGATTTCTCGGTGGTCTTGAGCAGCTTGGCCAGGCGGCGGTCGGAGAAGCCCTTCTTCTTGAGCGTGCGCAGCGTGTCGGCATCCAGCGTAGCCAATGCCGCATCACCCTTGTCGGCGGCGAGCTGGTCGAGTTCGAGTTCGATTTTCACGATCTCTTCGATCTGCACCAGGAACCACTTGTCGATCTTGGTAAGGTCGTACACCTCGTCCACCGACAGGCCCATGGCAAACGCGTCGCCCACGTACCAGATGCGCTCGGGACCGGGCTCGCCCAGTTCCTTTTCGAGCACTTCGCGGTCCTGGGTCTTTTCGTTCATGCCGTCCACGCCCACTTCCAGACCGCGCAGGGCTTTCTGGAAGGACTCCTGGAAGGTGCGCCCCATGGCCATGACCTCGCCCACAGACTTCATCTGGGTGGTCAGGCGGCTGTCGGCCGTCGGGAATTTCTCGAACGCAAAACGTGGGATCTTGGTGACCACGTAGTCGATCGAAGGCTCGAACGAGGCAGGCGTGGCGCCGCCGGTGATTTCGTTCTTGAGCTCATCGAGCGTATAGCCCACGGCCAGCTTGGCCGCGACCTTGGCAATCGGGAAGCCCGTGGCCTTGGAGGCCAGCGCCGACGAACGCGACACGCGCGGGTTCATCTCGATGACGATCATGCGGCCGTCCTTCGGGTTGACCGAGAACTGCACGTTCGAGCCGCCCGTGTCCACGCCGATCTCGCGCAGCACCGCGAGCGACGCGTTGCGCATGATCTGGTATTCCTTATCGGTCAGCGTCTGCGCGGGGGCCACCGTGATCGAGTCCCCTGTGTGCACGCCCATGGGGTCCAGGTTCTCGATCGAGCAGATGATGATGCAGTTGTCCGCCTTGTCGCGGACCACTTCCATCTCGTATTCCTTCCAGCCGAGCAGCGACTCTTCAATCAGCAGCTCGTTGGTGGGCGAGGCTTCCAGGCCGCGCTTGCAGATGGTCTCGAACTCTTCGGGGTTGTAGGCAATGCCGCCGCCCGTGCCGCCCAGCGTGAAGCTAGGACGGATCACCGTGGGGAAGCCCACGCTCTTTTGCACCGCCCAGGCTTCGTCCATGCTGTGGGCGATGCCCGAGCGCGCGGAGCCCAGACCGATCTTGGTCATGGCGTCCTTGAACTTCAGGCGGTCTTCGGCCTTGTCGATGGCTTCGGGCGTGGCGCCGATCAGCTCGACCTTGTACTTGTCGAGCACGCCGTTGCGCCACAGGTCCAGCGCGCAGTTCAGCGCAGTCTGGCCGCCCATGGTGGGCAGGATGGCGTCGGGGCGTTCCTTGGCAATGATCTTCTCGACCGTCTGCCAGGTGATGGGCTCGATGTAGGTGACGTCGGCGGTGGCCGGGTCGGTCATGATCGTCGCAGGGTTGCTGTTGATCAGGATGACCTTGTAGCCTTCTTCACGCAGGGCCTTGCAGGCTTGCACGCCGGAGTAGTCGAACTCGCAGGCCTGGCCGATGATGATCGGGCCGGCGCCAATGATGAGGATCGATTTGAGGTCTGTGCGCTTTGGCATTATTTCTTCTCCATCAGCGCGGTGAAGCGGTCAAACAGGTAGGCGATGTCGTGCGGGCCGGGCGATGCCTCGGGGTGGCCCTGGAAGCAGAACGCAGGCTTGTCGGTGCGCTCCAGCCCTTGCAGCGTGCCGTCGAACAGGCTGATGTGCGTGGGGCGCAGCGTGGCGGGCAGCGAGGCCATGTCCACGGCAAAGCCGTGGTTCTGGCTGGTGATGCTCACGCGGCCGTTGTCCAGGTCCTTCACCGGGTGGTTGGCACCATGGTGGCTGTTGTCCATCTTGAAGGTCTTGGCGCCGCTGGCCAGTGCCATGATCTGGTGGCCCAGACAGATGCCGAAGGTGGGCACACCTGCGTCAACGATCTGGCGGGTGGCTTCGATGGCGTAGTCGCAGGGCTCTGGGTCACCAGGGCCGTTGGACAGGAACACACCATCCGGCTTCATGGCCAGCACGTCGGCCGCGGGCGTCTTGGCGGGCACCACGGTGAGCTTGCAGCCACGCTCGGCCAGCATGCGCAGGATGTTTTTCTTGACGCCAAAGTCGTACGCCACGACATGGAAGCGCGGCGCAGCCTGTGTGCCATAGCCTTCGCCCAGCTTCCACTCGGTCTGGTCCCAGGTGTAGGTCGCAGGGGTGGTCACCACCTGGGCGAGGTCCAGGCCCTTCATGCTGGGCGCGGCCTTGGCAGCCGCCAGGGCTTCGTCGATGCGCGCCTGCGTCACAGCCTCACCAGCCGCCAGGCCCAGGATGGCGCCGTTCTGCGCACCCTTGTCGCGCAGCAGGCGGGTGAGTTTGCGGGTGTCGATGTTGGCAATGGCCACCGTCTTTTCGCGCACGAGGTACTGCGAAAGCGTTTCGGTGGATCGGAAGTTGCTGGCCAGAAGGGGCAGGTCTTTGATGATCAGGCCTGCAGCATGGACCTTGTCGGCTTCGATGTCTTCCGCATTGACGCCGTAATTGCCGATGTGCGGATACGTCAGGGTGACGATCTGCTGGCAGTAGCTGGGGTCGGTGAGGATTTCCTGGTAGCCGGTGATGGCGGTGTTGAACACCACTTCACCGACCGTGGTGCCAGTGGCACCGATCGAGTTACCGATAAAGACCGTGCCGTCTGCGAGCGCCAGGATGGCGGGCGGGAAGTTTCCCTTGAGAGACAAAAGCACTGGGTTCTCCGGATGGTTACGGTCGCCCGGCGCCTGCAGACCACTCGCACACTCGAAGCGCGATGGTGCCAATGGCTGCTCTCAGATGGGTTGTTGCTTTGGGTGCGGTCGGGCGACGCTGTTGCGAGAAAAGCTCCCGATTATACCCTCCGTCGCTGACACCTCCGCAATGCACGCCTTGCATAACCCTGATACCAGCGTCTATGACCTGCGAGCCCCAAGCTCGCCTTGGACGCCCACAGCACCGATGCGGGCGCAGACAGCGTCAGCGCCCTGCTCCGCTCGCGTGCAGGCAGATGGCCGCAGCCGCCGCCACGTTCAGCGACTCCTCGCCGCCGGGCTGGGCGATGCGGATGCGCAAAGAAGCCCTACCTTCCAGAGCCGGGCTGACGCCCTGCCCTTCGTGGCCCATCACCCAGGCGCAGGGCCAGGGCAAGGCGGCGCGGTGCAGGAAGTCACCCGCATGCGAGCTGGTGACCAGCAGCGGCACCTGCAGCGCGGCAAGATCATCCAGCGCCAGCCCCTCGATCAGGTCCAGCGCGAAATGCGCCCCCATGCCAGCCCGCAAGACCTTGGGCGACCACAGCGCGGCACTTCCCTTGATGGCGGCCACCTGGCGGAACCCGAACGCCGAGGCGCTGCGCAGGATGGAACCCACATTGCCCGCGTCCTGCACCCTGTCCAGCACCACGGTGGCGGCATCGGGCCGGAGTGACGCCGGTGCAGGCAGATCCAGGATGAAGCCCATCGCGGCGGGCGACTCCAGCCCGCTCACGTCTGCAAACAGTGCATCCGCAAGAACTATGAATTTTGTAGCAGCCTGGGCATATTCCACCTGCGCCTGCAGCCAAAAAGACTCAGAAAACACTGCCACCGATGCCCGCAGCCCCCGCGCCAGCGCGGCGCGGCACAGATGGTCTCCCTCCAGCCAGACACGGCCCTGCTTGCGGTACGCCGTCGTGTCCTGCGCCAAACGGCGCAAATCCTTGACGAAGGCGTTATCGCGGGAATGGATGGCGGTGACGGACGAGGAGGTCATGGCTAGTTTTCAGCGCCCGGTCAGGATCCGGCGCGCAGGTTTTGGGCCACTGGTGCAAACGAGCGCCGGTGGTGAATGCAGGCACCGTGCTCGCGCAAGGCAGCCATGTGCACGGCGGTGCCGTATCCCTTGTGTCCGGCAAAGCCGTATTGGGGAAACTCGTCATGCACCTGCGCACACCAGCGGTCGCGGTGGACCTTGGCGAGGATGGAGGCCGCCGAGATAGCCGGCACCAGCGCATCGCCCTTGACGATGGCCTCCGCCGGAACATCCAGCACGGGCAGCCGGTTGCCGTCCACCAGCACCATCGCCGGTTTGAGCCGCAGCCCCATGACGGCACGGCGCATGGCCAGCAGCGTGGCCTGCAGGATGTTGAGCTGGTCGATCTCTTCGACACTGGCCTCGGCAATGCTGCAGCACAGGGCCTTGGCGCGGATCTCGTCGTAAAGCTTTTCACGCCGCGCGGCCGTGAGTTTCTTGGAGTCGGCCAAGCCCGCAATCGGGTGCAGGTCGTCCAGGATCACAGCCGCTGCCACCACGGGCCCGGCCAGGGGACCACGGCCGGCCTCGTCCACGCCAGCCACCAGGCCGGGCGGATGCCAGGGCAGGCAGGCCTGCTCAGGCTGCGGGAGCGAGGATTTTCTGGATCGCATCGGCAGCCAGTTGGGGAGTGTTGCGCAGCAGGCTCTCGTGCAGCGCCGTAAAGCGCTGCTCCAGGGCCGCAATTTTTGGGGGATCTTGGCGCTTTGCATCCAGCCAGTCCAACGTGGCTGCGCAGAGGGCATGGGGCGTGGCGGCGTCCTGGATCAGCTCGGGCACCACAAACTCGCGGCACAAGATGTTGGGCAGGCCCACCCAGGGCTGCAGCTGCTTGCGGCGCATGAGCCACCAGCTCAGGGGGTGCATGTGGTAACCGATGACCATGGGCCGCTTGAACAGCGCGGCCTCCAGCGTCGCGGTGCCGCTGGCGATCAAGGTGGCATCACAGGCTGCAAGCACCGTGTGCGACTGGCCTGTGGTGATCTGCAGGGCATCACCCAGACCACAGGCGCGCGCCACCTGCTCGATGCGGTCACGCAGTGCAGGCACTGCAGGAACTATCAATTTAATAGCTGGTCGCGCTTTAAGCACCAGCGCTGCCGCCTCAAAGAAGGGCCGCGCGATGTACTGGATCTCGGAGGAGCGGCTCCCCGGCAGGATGGCCAGAACTTCGTCCTCATCCCTCAGGCCCAGCTGAGCGCGCGCGGCCGTACGGTCCGGCACCATGGGAATCACGCCCGCCAGCGGGTGGCCCACGTAGGTGGCGGCTATGCCGTGCTGCGCGAGCAGTTCTGGCTCGAACGGGAAGATGCAGAGCACATGGTCCGCGCTGCGGCGGATCTTTTCAATGCGGTCTGCACGCCAGGCCCAGATGGACGGACACACGAAATGCACGGTCTTGATGCCGGCAGCGCGCAAATCGGCCTCCAGGCCCAGGTTGAAATCCGGCGCATCCACGCCGATGAATACATCGGGGCGATCTTTGAGCAGGCGTTCGCGCAGTTGCTTGCGGATGCGCAGCAACTCGCGCAGCCGACGCAGCACCTCCATGCTGTAGCCGTGTACCGCCAGTTTGTCGCTGGGCCACCAGGCAGCAAAGCCACGGCGCGCCATCTGCGGCCCACCGATGCCGCTGGATTGCAGCCCCGGCCAATGCGCCTGCATGCCGTCGATCAGCAAGCCCGCCAGCAAGTCGCCCGACGTCTCGCCCGCCACCATGGCGACGCGGGGGAAATCTGCCATCGCCAGCCCTCAGCGTGCGATGCCGCGCGTGGCGTCGGCCAGGAACCGCTCCATCATCGCGGCATCCTCGCTGGCCTGCGGCGCGGACTGCGCCAACTCTGCAATCGCGGCGCGAGCGGCCTCCAGCGTGAGGCCCTGGCGGTAAATCAGCTTGTGCATCTGCTTGACTGCCGCAATGCGCTCGGCCGAAAAGCCACGGCGGCGCAGCCCCACCACGTTGTAGCCGCGCACGGCCAAGGGGTTGCCATCCACCAGCATGAAAGGTGGCACGTCTTGCGACACGGCGCTGGCAAAGCCCACCATCGCGTGGGCACCAATCTTGACGAACTGGTGAATGCCGGTGAGCCCGCCCACCGTCACCCAATCGCCCAGGTGCACATGACCTGCCAACGTGGTGTTGTTGGCCAGTGTGGTGTGGTTGCCCACATGGCAATCGTGGGCGATGTGGGTGTACGCCATGATCCAGTTGTCATGGCCCACGGTGGTGATGCCACCAGCCTGGGGCACTCCCAGGTTCAGTGTGCAGAACTCGCGGATGGTGTTGCGGTCGCCGATGACCAGTTCGGTAGGCTCGCCCGCGTACTTCTTGTCCTGCGGGATGGCGCCGATGGAGTTGAACTGGAAGATGCGGTTGTCAGCACCAATCGTGGTGTGCCCATCGATCACGCAGTGCGCGCCGACCTTGGTGCCCGCACCAATGGTCACGTGTTCGCCAATGACTGTGTATGGCCCAACCGTGACCGTAGGGTCCAGGCGGGCACCGTCCGCAACAAGGGCGGTGGGGTGGATATTGCTCACGATCCAACAGGTCTGAACCGGTCAACCCACAGCGCGCATGGTGCACATGAGTTCGGCCTCGCAAGCCACCTCTTCGCCCACGCTGGCCACGCCCTTGAACTTCCAGATGCCGCCGCGCACGCGGTCGATGGTGATGGTCAGGACCAGCTGGTCGCCGGGCTCCACGGGGCGCTTGAAACGCGCGCCATCGATACCGACAAAGTAGTAGATGTTGTTCTCATCGGGCACCTTGCCCATGGCGTCAAAGGCCAGCAAACCGGCGGCCTGGGCCAATGCCTCCAGGATCAACACACCCGGCATCACCGGACGGCCGGGGAAATGCCCCATGAAGTAGGGCTCGTTGAACGTGACGTTCTTGATGGCCTTGATGCGGGTGTTGCTCTCCAACTCGATCACCTTGTCCACCAGCAAAAACGGGTAGCGGTGGGGCAGTTGTTTGAGAATTGCGTGAATATCCATCATCGAGTTGTTCTTCCGTTCATGCTGCCTTGAGGGCCAGCTCCAGCGCCTTGATGCGCTCGCGCAGGCTGTGCAATTGTTTGAGTGTGGCAGCGTTTTTTTCCCAGCGCGCATTGTCGTCGATGGGGAACATGCCGGTGTACTGGCCAGGCCGGGTGAGAGAGCGGGTGACCACCGTCGCGGCCGAGATGTGCACGTTGTCGGCCAGTTCCAGGTGCCCCAACACGATGGCGCCACCGCCCACAGTGCAATGTGCCCCGATGGTGGCACTGCCCGCGACACCCACGCACCCGGCCATGGCCGAGTGCTTGCCGATGCGTACGTTGTGGCCGATCTGGATCAGGTTGTCGAGCTTCACGCCGTCTTCGATCACCGTGTCTTGCAGCGCACCCCGGTCAATGCAGGTATTGGCCCCGATCTCGACATCGTCTCCGATGCGCACGGCACCGAGTTGCTCGATCTTGACCCATTGCCCGTTCTCCGGCGCAAAACCAAAACCATCGGCCCCGATGACCACGCCCGCGTGGACGATACAACGCGCACCGACATGACAGTCCTCGCCCACGGTGACGCGGGACTTGAGCACAGTGTCCGCACCGATGCTTGCCCCGCGCTCGACCACGCACAGCGGGCCGATGGTGGCCGAGGGGTGCACCTGCGCCGTGGGATCGACCACTGCACTGGGGTGAACACCCGATGGCCGCGCGGGCGCATTGCACTGGCGCCACAACTGGGTGGCGCGGGCAAAGTACACATACGGGTTGTCGGCCACGATGCATGCGCCGCGCGCCAGTGCGGCATCACGCATGGCAGGCGCCACAATGACACAGGCCGCCCGGGAGGCGGCCAGTTGCTGTTGGTAGCGCGGGTTGCTCAGAAAACTGAGGTCTCCCGGGCCTGCAACCTCCAGTGGCGCGATGCGGGCGATGGCGGTTTCCCGCGCTCCCCCTTCCAGCGAACCACCGAGCGCATCAACGATGTGCCCGAGAAGCAAGCTGCTCACGCGCCACCTGTCCTGCGCAGCGGCTTACTTGGTTGCAGCAGCGGCATTCAGGGCCTTGATCACCTTGTCGGTGATGTCGTGCTTGGGATTGATATAGACGGCCTCTTGCAGGATCACATCGTACTTCTCGGCCTCAGCCACCTGCTTGACCACCTTGTTGGCGCGCTCCAGCACTTGCGACAGCTCTTCGTTCTTGCGGGCGCTCAGGTCTTCCTGGAATTCACGGCGCTTGCGCTGGAAGTCGCGGTCCTGATCCACCAGTTGGCGTTGGCGCGCGGTACGCTGGCTCTCGGCCATGGTGGGCGCTTCACGTTCAAACTTGTCGCTGGCGGTCTTCAGGGTATTGCCCATGTCCACCAGTTCTTTCTCGCGGCGGGAGAACTCCTGCTCCAGCTTGGCCTGCGCAGCCTTGGCTGTGGTGGCTTCCCGGAAGATGCGATCGGTGTTGACGAAACCGGCTTTGAACTCTTGCGCTTGTGCAGGGGCTGCGATGGCGACGGCGCCCAGCAGCAAGGCCACGGAGAGATGGCGAGAAAAGGATTTCATTAGAAAGACGTTCCAATCTGGAATTGCAGTTTCTGGATTCTATCGCCGGCGAACTTGCGCACCGGCTGCGCAAACGCCAAACGCAAGGGGCCAAGTGGCGAAATCCAGCTCAGACCCAAGCCCACGGAGGCACGCATGTCACTGAAGGTAACTTTGTCGTTTTCGCCGTACACATTGCCCACGTCCAGGAACGTGAACACACGCAGGGTCCGGTCATTGCCAGCACCCGGGAACGGAGCAATCAGCTCGGTGTTCAGTGTGATCTTCTTGGGACCGCCCAGGGAAGCACCAGTCACATCACGCGGGCCGAGGGTGCCCTGGTCGAAACCACGCACCGAGCCCAGACCGCCCGAGTAGAAGTTCTTGAAGACAGGGAATGGGCGGCCGTTCAAGCCCTTGCCGTAACCGGCCTCGCCATTGAAGGCAATGGTGAAGCGCTTGTTGAGCGGGATGTACTGTTGGTACTGGTAGTTGGCCCGCACATAGCGTGCATCGCCCGCCACAGACCATTCGGAATTGAGGCGCTGGTAGCGGCCGGAGTTGGGCGCCAGAGCGCTGTCCCGATCGTCGCGGGACCAGCCCACGGTCAATGGAATCGACGTGCTGCTGTAGCCAAACTTGTCGGCATAGAACAGGTAGGTGGCCGGAATGTTCGTGCCGGGCTTGATGCGGGTCTGCTCCAGCCCGCCGCCAAAGAACACCGTGTCGGTCTCGCTGAAAGGCACGCCAAAACGCACCGAGGTCCCAGTGGTAACCAGCTGGTAGTTGCCGCCTTGGTCTTCGTAAGGCTTGTCAGTGCGGTAGTACACATCGAGCGTGCGCGAGATGCCTTCTGGCGTGAAGTACGGGTTGGTGGTGCTAAACACCAGCGTGCGGCGGTACTTGCTGGTATTGACGTCGATGCCCAGGTAGTTGCCCGAGCCAAAGATGTTTTCCTGCTTGATACCGAACGAGAGCGACGCCTTTTCGGCACTGGAGAAACCCACGCCCAGTTGCAGCGAGCCGGTGGGCTTTTCAGCCACGTTGATCACCAGATCGACCTGGTCGGGCGAGCCGGGCACTTCCTGGGTTTCCACGTTCACTTCCGTGAAGAAGCCCAGACGATCCACGCGGTCTCGGGACAGGCGGATCTTGTCGCCGTCGTACCAGGAGGCCTCGTATTGGCGGAACTCACGGCGAATGACTTCGTCACGCGTGCGGTTGTTGCCACTGACGTTGATACGGCGCACATAGGCGCGGCGTGCTGGTTCGGCTTGCAGCACAAAATTGACGCGATTGTTCTCACGATCAATTTCGGGCACAGCCTCTACGCGGGCAAATGCAAAACCAAAGCGAGCAAAGTACTCGGAAAACGCCTTGGTGGTTTCGGTCACCTGGTCCGCGTTGTAGGGCTCACCGGGGCGAATGGTCACCAGTGACTTGAACTCGTCCTCACGGTCCAGGTAGTTGCCTTCGAGTTTGACACCCGATACCACATACCGCTCACCCTCCGTCACGTTGACGGTGATGGAGATGTCCTGCTTGTCCGGCGAGATGGCGACTTGCGTCGAGTCCACACGGAACTCCAGGTAGCCGCGTTGCAGGTAATACGAGCGCAGGGTTTCAAGGTCGGCATTGAGCTTGGTGCGGGAGTAGCGATCAGACTTGGTGTACCAGCTCAGCCAGCCCCCCGTGTCCTGGTCGAACAGGCCCTTGAGCGTGGATTCGCTGAACGCCTTGTTGCCGACGATGCGCACTTCCTTGATGCGTGCAGGCTCGCCTTCCGTGATCGTGAAGGTCAGGTTCACCCGGTTGCGCTCGATGGGCGTGACCGTGGTCACCACCTCGGCGCCATACAGGCTTTTGTTGATGTACTGGCGCTTGAGCTCTTGTTCAGCGCGGTCGGTGAGCGCCTTGTCATACGGGCGGCCTTCTGTCAGGCCCACTTCACGCATGGCCTTTTTGAGGGCATCTTTGTCGAATTCGCGGGCACCGGCAAAGTCCACGTCAGCGACGGTGGGGCGCTCTTCGACCACCACCACCAGCACATTGCCGCTGGCCTCCAGGCGCACATCCTTGAAGAGTCCCAGACCGAACAACGCACGGATCGCCGCAGCGCCTTTTTCGTCGTTGTAGTCGTCACCGACGCGCAGGGGCATGGATGCAAACACGGTGCCGGGCTCCACACGCTGCAAGCCTTCCACGCGAATGTCCTGCACCTTGAATGGCTCCAGAGCCCATGCCGCATTGGCGACAAAAATCATGGCTGCAACGGCCGATGCAGTACGCACGCCCAGGCGATTGATGTGTTTTTTCATGAATGAAGCGGGAGCCGCAGTTGCAGGGCAAGCGCGGCAAAAGTGTTAGCCAAAGAGCCGGGTGATATCGTTGAACAGGGCTATGGACATCATGACCAGCAGGACTGCAACGCCTCCACGCTGCAGCCGCTCCATCCATGCGTCCGACACGCCCCTGCCCGTGACACCCTCCCAAAGATAATACATCAGGTGCCCACCGTCCAAGACAGGCAGCGGCAGCAGGTTCAGCACCCCCAGACTCACACTGATCAGGGCTAGAAAAATGAGGTATTGCGTCAGCCCCATGCTGGCTGAGCGGCCTGCATAGTCAGCGATGGTCAAGGGGCCACTCAGGTTCTTGAGGGACGCCTCGCCGATCACCATGCGCCCCATCATGCGCAAGGTGAGCAACGATACATCCCAGGTCTTCACCACTCCGCCCCACAGGCCATCGACCAAACCGTAGTCCACCGTCACGAACTCCGGGGCAGCCCCTACGTAGGCACCAATACGCCCTACCGTATTGCCGGGTTCGATCACGGCATCAGGCAACACATCCAGCATGATCACCTGACCGCCGCGCTCCACGCGCCACGGCTGCGCTACCGGCTCATTGCCGCGCACCGACTGCCGGATCAGCTCGCGCAGCTGCTGGCCGTCCACCACATCGGTCTGGCCCACCTTGAGTACCAGATCGCCGGAGCGCAGGCCAGAACGCTCGGCAGCGCTTTGCGCCATGACCTCGCCGAGCACGGGGCGCGTCCAGGGCCCCAGGATGCCGACCTTGCGGAACAGCTGGGCATCGGCCTCACGGCTGTCGATGCGGGACATGTCGAGGACCACCTCGCGGTGGCCCGTGCCCTGGGCGGACTGCACGTCAAGGCGAACATTCAGTCCCTCGAGTGCACCACGGGTCAGCAGCCACCGCAGGTCTTCAAACGAACGCACCGGCTCCAGGTCTTCTGCCCCCAATGCGGCGCGCTCTACCAGTTCACCGCCCCGCAAGCCGGCACTTTGCGCCACCGAACCCGCGACCGGGCTTGCCAGAATGGCCCGGGGTTCTTCCACCCCGTTCCAGTTCACCACCGAATACAGCAGCACGGCCAGCAACAAATTGGCGATGGGCCCCGCGGCAACGATGGCTGCACGCGAGCGCAGGGGCTGGGTGTTGAAGGCCAGATGTCGCTCCTCTGCGGCGACAGGCGCTTCCCGCTCGTCCAGCATGCGCACATAGCCCCCCAGGGGAAACGCACCGATCACGAACTCCGTGGGAGACCCTTGCGGCTGCCAGCGCAGCAACGGCTTGCCAAAGCCTACCGAAAACCGCAGCACCTTGACCCCACAGGCCACCGCCACGCGGTAGTGCCCATATTCGTGCACCGCAATCAACAGACCGAGGGCCACAATGAAGGCAGCGATGGTGAGCAGCATGGATGGAGAGTTCCTGAACGGGACGGCAATCAGGCAGCCAGACGGCCCGCCACATGTTCTGCCGCATGGCGGGCCTGAGTGTCCAGATCCAGCAATGCAGCCAGCGAATCGGGCTTGGAGGGCGAAACGGCGTCCAAAGTTGCAAGGTTGACCGCGTGAATATGGTCAAAACGCAGCCGTCCGGACAAAAACGCGCCCACAGCCACCTCGTTGGCCGCATTCAGCACGGCCGTTGTTCCCTCGGCCGCCTTCAGCGCCTGCCAGGACAGATGCAGGCCAGGAAAGCGAACGGCGTCCGCGTCTTCAAACGCGAGGGCGCTCAGGGTCGAGAAATCCAGCTTGCTGGCGCCGCTGGTGATGCGCTCGGGCCAGGACAGGCCGCAGGCAATCGGCACACGCATGTCAGGGGTCCCCAGCTGCGCCAGGATGGAGGCATCCTTGAACTGCACCATGGAGTGGATGATCTGCTGCGGGTGGATGACCACCTTGATTTGGTCTGGGTGCAGGTCAAACAGCCAGCGGGCCTCGATAACCTCCAGCGCCTTGTTCATCATCGTGGCCGAATCCACGGAAATCTTGCGTCCCATCGAGAAGTTGGGATGCGCACAGGCTTGATCAGGGGTGATCTGCGACAGTGTGGACGGATCCCGCTGGCGAAACGGACCACCCGAAGCCGTGAGCAGGATGCTGTCCACGCGGTCAGACCAGGTGGCAGGGTCTTCTGGCAGGCACTGAAAGATGGCGGAGTGTTCGCTGTCAATGGGCAGCAACGTGGCGCCACCGTCGCGCACAGTCTGCATGAACAGCCCGCCCCCCACCACCAGGGCCTCCTTGTTGGCCAGCAACAATCGCTTGCCCGCACGCGCCGCAGCCAGACAGGGAGCAAGACCGGCCGCCCCCACGATGGCAGCCATCACAGCATCCACATCGTCGTGTGACGCTACTATTTCAAGAGCATCTTGCGATTGAATGACTTGCGTTGGAAGGCCATTTGCCTGCAATTTTTCAGCCAAGGCAGCCGCATGCGGGGCGCTGGCCATCACCGCATAACGCGGGCGAAACTGCGCGCACTGCGCCAGCAAAAGGTCCACTTGCGTCGCCGCACTCAGGGCAAACACCTCGAAGCGCTCAGGGTGGCGCGCCACCACATCCAGTGTGCTGGTCCCGATGGAGCCGGTGGAACCGAGAACGGTGAGTCGTTGTTTCTTCATAGGGTTGTCAGGCTTGTGAGCATCATGGCCAGGGGCAGTGTGGGCAACAAGGCATCCACGCGGTCGAGCACGCCGCCGTGCCCAGGCAACAGGCCACTGCTGTCCTTGACTCCGGCGCTGCGCTTGATGAGCGACTCCACCAGGTCACCCGACACGCTCATGGCCACCATGAACAACGCCGCAATCACCAGCAACCACCAGCCCTGCTGCGCCATGCGGCTGTAAAAACTGGGCACCGCCGCCTGCCAGTGGGCATCCGCCGCCACCCAGACGAAGGCCATCACCATCACCCCTGCCAGGCCGCCCCACACACCTTCCCAGCTCTTGCCGGGACTGATCGAGGGCGCCAGCTTGCCCTTGGTAAACCGCAACCCAAATGCACGCCCCGCAAAGTAGGCAAAGATGTCGGCCACCCACACCAGCAACAGCACCGACAGCAAAAAGTTGATGCCCACATTGCGGGCCTGCACCACAGCCAGCCACGCGAGCCACAAGGCGAGCACGCCAGCCACCAGACGCACACCGGCTGGTATGCGGGGCCAGCCAGGCACTCCGGCCTTGAGCAGCCAGGCAGCCGCCAGAACCCACAGCCCGCCGCCCACCACCCAGAGGGCTGTCAACGGACGATCCACCCAGCCCAGCGCCCACGACCCGGCGCACAAGGCCACACAGGCCACACCCACGGCCACGGAGCCCGCCTGGCCAAAACCGCTCAGACGCCCCCATTCCCAGGCACCGGCAGCCATCAAAACCAACACCACCAGCGTGAACGGGATGGTGTTGGCGTAGAAAAGCGCCGGCAGCAAAATGGCCAGCAGAACCAAGGCGGTGATGACGCGCTGTTGAAGCATGGGGGCTTTCAGAACCTGTTCAGGTTCTCAACCCGGCATCGGATCAGGATGCGCGGACAGAATCTGTTCAGAGGTTTTGCCAAAACGGCGCTCGCGGCGGCTGAAGGCGTCGATGGCTTCGTCCAGGGCGGACTCATCAAAATCGGGCCACAACCGGTCGCTGAAGAAGAACTCGGAGTATGCCGACTGCCAGAGCAAAAAGTTGCTGATCCGCATTTCTCCCCCCGTACGGATCACCAGATCGGGATCTGGCACATGGGCGAGGCCCATCGCGCTGTGCAGACTGGCCTCGGTGATGGGCTCACCCCGCGCAGCCAGCGACGCAGCCGCCTGGGCGATGTCCCAACGGCCTCCGTAGTTGAAGCAGACGTTGAGCACCAGGCGTGTGTTGTCCGCCGTGGCCGCTTCGGCCTGACCCAGACCGTCTCGCACCTTGGGCGAAAGGCTGTCCCGCTCGCCCACAAAATGAAGGCGCACACCGTCCTTCTTGAGCTGGGGCACCTCGCGCGCCAAGGCAGTCGCCAGCAGCTCCATGAGGCCGGAGACCTCATCGGCAGGGCGATTCCAGTTTTCAGAGGAGAACGCAAAAACGGTGAGCACACGCACGCCGCGCTGCACGCAAGCGCGTGCGCAGCGGCGCAGTGAGTCAACCCCTTGCTTATGGCCCGCCAGGCGCGGCAAAAAACGGCGCGTGGCCCAGCGGCCGTTGCCATCCATGACGATGGCAATGTGGTGTGGCACCACCGGAGATGCAGACATGGAAATGTTCAAGCCCTGGGGGCTCAAACCGCCATGATTTCCTGCTCTTTGGCGGCCACCAGCGCATCGATCTCAGCGATGTGCTTGTCGGTGAACTTTTGCACGTCGGTCTCGGCGCGCTTCTGATCATCTTCGGACGCGAGCTTGTCCTTGACCAGTTTCTTGACGGACTCGTTGGCATCGCGGCGCAGGTTGCGCACGGCGATCTTGGCGCTCTCGCCCTCGTTGCGAGCGAGCTTGGTCATTTCCTTGCGGCGCTCTTCGCTCATCGGGGGCATGGGCACGCGGATCAGGTCGCCCATGGAGGCCGGGTTCAAACCCAGGTCGCTTTCGCGGATGGCCTTTTCAATCTTGGCGCCCATGCCCTTTTCCCAGGGCTGCACACTGATGGTGCGCGAGTCGATCAGTGCCACGTTGGCCACCTGGCTCAGAGGCACCATGGAGCCGTAGTACTCCACTTGCACCGTATCGAGCAGTGCGGGGTTGGCACGGCCCGTGCGGATCTTCTGCAGGTTGTTCTTGAACGCTGTGATGGACTGGTCCATCTTGGTTTCAGCGGTTTTCTTGATGTCGGCAATCGTCATGTTTTCTCCTGGGGCCGACCTGCATCCCGTGCAGGTCCATCCATCGTGATCAAGCGTAAACCAGCGTACCCTCGTCCTCGCCCATCACCACGCGCTTCAGGGCGCCATGCTTGATGATCGAGAACACCTTCACCGGCAGCTTCTGGTCGCGGCACAAGGCAAAAGCGGTCGCATCCATGATGCCCAGGTTGCGGGACATGGCCTCGTCAAAACTCAGCTTGGTGTAGCGCGTGGCGGTGGGATCCTTCTGGGGGTCGGCAGTATAAACGCCGTCCACCTTGGTGGCCTTGAGCACCAGCTCGGCCCCGATCTCCGCACCGCGCAACGCTGCGGCGGTGTCCGTGGTGAAAAAGGGATTGCCCGTGCCTGCGGCAAACACAACGACCTTGCCCTCTTCGAGGTATTGCAAGGCCTTGGGGCGCACATAGGGCTCAACCACCTGCTCGATGGCGATGGCGGACATCACGCGGGCCACCAGGCCCTGCTTGTCCATGGCATCGGCCAAGGCCAGGGCGTTCATCACGGTGGCCAGCATGCCCATGTAGTCGGCAGTGGCACGGTCCATACCGACCGAGCCCCCGGCGACGCCACGGAAGATATTGCCCCCACCGATCACCACGGCCACCTGGACACCCAGGCGGGTCACTTCGGCTATCTCCTCGACCATGCGCACGATGGTGGCGCGGTTGATACCGAAGGAGTCATCCCCCATCAGCGCCTCACCAGACAGCTTGAGCAGAATGCGCTTGTGGGCTGGTGCGGCGTGGGACATGGGAAATTTCTCCGGTAAGTGGTGCGAGGCTTGGGTGGGGTGGTTACTGCAGGGAACGATCAGGCAGCGGCCTTGGCGGCAGCCACCTGGGCAGCCACTTCAGCAGCGAAGTCGTCGACCTTCTTCTCAATGCCTTCGCCCACCACGTACAGGGTGAAGCCCTTCACGTTGGTGTTGGCGGCCTTGAGCATCTGGGCCACGGTTTGCTTGCCGTCGGCAGCCTTCACGAAGACCTGGTCGGCCAGCGAGACTTCCTTGAGGTACTTCTGCACAGCGCCGTCGATGCGCTTGGCCGTGATTTCGGCGCTTTGTGCGGGCTTGCCAGCGGCCACGAGTTCCTTGTTGGCTTCGTCAGCCTTGCCTTCAGCCACCGAGCGCTCCTTGGCGATCAGGTCGGCAGGCACGTCGGCGCTGGTCAGGGCCACGGGCTTCATGGCGGCCACGTGCATGGCGACGTCCTTGGCGGCGGTGGCGTCACCGTCGAACTCGACGACCACACCGATGCGCGAACCGTGCAGGTAGGCAGCCAGGTTGGAGCCGCTGAAGCGCTTGAAGCGGCGGAACGACATGTTTTCGCCGATCTTGCCGATCAGGCCCTTGCGCACATCTTCCAGCGTGGGGCCGAAGCTGTCTTGCTCGTAGGGCAGTGCACCCAGGGCTTCCACCGTGGCGGGGTTGTGCAGTGCCACCAGCTTGGCAGCGGCGTTGGCCATAGCAATGAAGCTGTCGTTCTTGGAAACGAAGTCGGTTTCGCTGTTGACTTCAACCAGAGCACCCGTGGTGCCGTCGATGTAGCTGGCGACCACGCCTTCCGCCGTGACGCGCGATGCGGCCTTGCCAGCCTTGGTGCCCAGCTTGACGCGCAGCAGCTCTTCCGCCTTGGCCATGTCGCCGTCGGCTTCGGTCAGCGCCTTCTTGCATTCCATCATGGGGGCATCGGTCTTGCCACGCAGTTCAGCCACCATGCTTGCGGTAATTGCAGCCATCTTTATTCCTTCAGTGTTCAGTTCAGTCAGTTCAGATTCGGGCTAAAAAAAAGGGGGCTCACCAGGGGCCCCGCTTTTGTTCGCGACGGATCGCGCAGCCGGGCTATCAGGCAGCGGCTTCTTGCACTTCCACGAATTCGTCGGAGCTCTCGCCAGCGGCGGCCTTCACGACTTCGTTCACGGCGTTGGCGCGGCCTTCGATGATCGCGTCAGCGATGCCACGGGCGTACAGCGTCACGGCCTTGGCCGAGTCGTCGTTGCCGGGGATCACGTAGTCGATGCCTTCGGGCGAGTGGTTGGTATCCACCACACCGATCAGCGGAATGCCCAGCTTCTTGGCTTCAGCCACGGCGATCTTGTGGAAGCCCACGTCGATGATGAATATGGCGTCGGGCAGAGCAGCCATGTCCTGGATGCCGCCGATGTCCTTTTCGAGCTTTTCGATTTCGCGGGAGAACGTCAGTTGCTCCTTCTTGCTCAGGTTTTCAAGGCCAGCTTCTTGCTGGGCCTTCATGTCCTTCAGGCGCTTGATCGAGGTCTTCACGGTCTTGAAGTTCGTCAGCATGCCGCCCAGCCAGCGCTGATCCACGAAAGGCACGCCAGCGCGTTGCGCTTCGGTGGCCAGGATTTCACGGGCTTGGCGCTTCGTGCCGACCATCAGGATCGTGCCGCGGTTGGCAGCCAGTTGCTTGGCGAACTTTTGGGCTTCCTGGAACAGTGGCAGCGACTTTTCCAGGTTGATGATGTGAATCTTGTTGCGATGGCCGAAGATGTAGGGGGCCATCTTGGGGTTCCAGAAGCGGGTTTGGTGACCGAAGTGGACACCGGCTTCCAGCATTTCGCGCATGGTAACGGACATAAAAATACTCCAAAGGTTAGGTCTAAAATCAGCCCCAATATTTGCAGTGCCGTGATCCTCACGAACACCGCAACACCTTGACAGGGCTGCTTTGCGATTGGTCTTGCCGCAGCGGCCACGCGGGTTGTGCAAACTTTGCACCACTGCGCTACTGCTCCCAGCAAAACCCAAAGATTCTAGCACACCCATGCTCCCTGACCTGATCGCCACCCGTGAGCAACTGCGGGACGGCACCACCACCGCGCCCGCCGAGCTGGAGCGCTGCATCGACGCCGCCCAGGCTGCCTCCAACGCCCACAGCTTTGTCCGCACGCTGTTTGACGAAGCGCGCACCACGGCGGTGCAGCCGGGTGTGACTCAGTTGCCTCTTGCCGGACTGGCCGTGTCGGTGAAGGACTTGTTTGACATCGCCGGGCAACCGACTCCGGCGGGTTCTACCGCGCTCGCAGACGCTCCTGCAGCCGCCGAGGACTGCCCGGCTGTAGCCCGACTGCGCGCAGCGGGCGCCAGCCTGATAGGCCGCACCAACATGGTGGAATTCGCCTTCTCCGGCGTAGGCGTCAACCCCCACTATGGCACGCCCGCTGCCTGGGATAACCGGTTTGGCGCCCTGCCCGGCGCGCCCCGGGTGCCCGGCGGGTCTTCGTCCGGCGCTGGGGTGTCGGTGGCCACCGGCGCGGCGTTCATCGGGCTGGGGTCGGACACCGGCGGCTCCATCCGCATTCCTGCGGCGCTCAACGGCATCGTGGGCTTCAAGAACACCGCCCGGCTGGTGCCTACCGCTGGCGCCGTGCCGCTGTCCACCACCCTGGACACCGCCTGCGCCATGACGCGCACCGTGCGCGACGCCATCGTGGCGCACGAGGTGCTGGCCGCCCGGCGCGTGACGCGCAGTCTGGCACCGCTGTCGCAATACCGGCTGGCCATGCCATCAACACTCTTCCTGGACGGGCTGGACGCCCCCGTGGCCCGCGCCTTTGAACGCAGTGTGGAAGCCTTGCGCCAGGCGGGCGCCCGGATCGACACCATCGCCCTGCCCGCCGTGCTGAAGCAGCCCGCCTACGGCTTTTCCGCCCCCGAAGCCTACGCATGGCACCGCGAGCTGCTGCAGCGCGCAGGCGACCGCTACGACCCCCGGGTGCGCATGCGCATCGATAAAGGCGCCGCGCTGATGGCCTGGGAATACATCGACCTGCTGCAGGCGCGCCAGCAATGGATTGCGCGCATGCTCGCCGACATGGAGCCCTACGACGCCCTGCTCTCCCCCACCGTGCCCATCGTGGCGCCACTGCTGGCCAATGTCGCCCCCGCAGATGGCGTGGACAAGGCCCAGGACGCAGCCCGCGATGCCGAGTTCTTCCGCGTCAACAACCTGCTGCTGCGCAACACCAGCGTGGTCAACCTGCTGGATGGCTGCGCGCTGTCGCTGCCCTGCCATGTGCAAGGGGAACTCCCGGTCGGGCTGATGGTCTGGCACGGGGCGCTCAGGGATGACACGGTGCTCAACATCAGCCTGCAGATCGAGCAAACACTACAAAAATAATAGCTACTAGCGCATGATCCACTGGCGCTTGAAGCCAAAAACACCCAAATTCATGAAGATTGCCATCGTGGGCGCCGGCATTGTCGGCGTCACCACCGCGTACGAACTGGCCAGCGACGGCCATGAAGTCTCGGTGTTTGAACAGCGCAGCGCGGCCGCCGAGGAGGCCAGCTTTGCCACCGCCGGGCTCCTGGCGCCCCACCTGCTCAGCCCCTGGGCGCTGCCGGGCTTCGGCCAGCCGCTGCGGCTGATGGGCGCACAGGCCACCCTGCGCGTGGCAGGCGGCCTGACCCGTGCCAACTGGGCCTGGCTGCGGCGCTGGCGCAGCACGGCGCGCAGCAACAGCGCCCCGACCGCCGCTGTCGAGCGCCTGGCGCAATACAGTCAGGCGCGCCTGCAGGCCATTGCCAGCCAGCACGAGCTGGACTTTGAAGCCAGCGACGGCCGCCTGGTGCTGCTGCGCACCGAAGAAGACCGCGCCCGCCTGCAGCCCGCGCTGCAAGTGCTGCGCGACAGTGGCGTGGCCCTGCGCGAGATCGACGCCGATGCGGCGCGCCAGATCGAACCCGGCCTGTCGCCCGAGGCGCCGCTGGCGGGCGCCATCCACCTGCCCGATGCGCGCACGGGCAACTGCCGCCTGTTCGCGCAGCTGCTGCGCCAGGGCATCCAGGGTGCGGGCGTGCAGTTTGTGTTCAACACCCGGGTGGACCGCGTCGGCACCAGCCCCACCGGCGTGGTGCTGCAGGGCGAAACAGACCTGCGCCGCTTTGATGCCGTGGTGCTGTGCGCGGGCATGGCATCGGCCACGCTGCTGCCCGCACTGGGCCTGGGCCTGCCCATGGCAGCCGTCTATGGCTACTCCGTGAGCGCCCCGCTGCGCGAATCCACCCACGCCCCGCGCGCCAGCGTGGTCGATGCGGGCCAGCAAATCTCCATCACCCGCCTGGGCCAGCGCGTGCGCATTGCCGGCGGCGCCGAACTGGCGGGGGCCGAGGCCGAGCACCACACCCCCACGTTGCAGCGTCTGTACCGCACGCTGAACGACTGGTTCCCCGGTGGCGCCCAGCTGTCATCCAACCTGCAGATCTGGCGCGGCGCGCGCACCATGCTGCCAGATGGGGCGCCGGTTCTGGGCGCCAGCGGCGTGCCGGGTCTGTGGCTCAACACCGGCCACGGCGCTGGCGGCTGGGCCCTGGCTTGCGGCAGTGCCCGGGCACTGGCCGACCTGATCGCGCAGCGTGAACCCGAGGTGTCGCTGGACGGGCTGGGCATGCGGCGGTTCTGACCCCACCTGGGATATTTTCAAAGCGGGAAGCGGCGGCGCACAATGGCAGGCGCCTGCCGTTTGCAGCGCCCCTGCCCTCGCCCCATGCACCGCATCACCTCCCACCAGCCTCACCCACTGTTCAACACAGCCGCCACACGCCGCCTGGAAAAAGCGGCCGCGGCCGCCCTGCCCCCACATACCCTCATGCAACGCGCTGGCCTGGCCGTGGCGCAACTGGCCCAGGCATTGGCTCCGCACGCACGCACCGTGTGGATTGCCTGCGGCCCCGGCAACAACGGTGGTGACGGGCTGGAGGCTGCGATGCACCTGCAACGCAGTGGCCGCAAAGTGGTCGTGACCTGGCTGGGCCAACCCGACACGGCCCCGGCCGACGCCAGAGCTTCCTGGCAGCGCGCAAGTGATGCAGGCGTGGCCTGGGCCGATGCCGCACCCGACGACCTGGATGCCAACGACCTGTGCATCGATGCGCTACTGGGCATTGGCGTCTCGTCTTCACCCCAAGCCCCCTCGCGCACGCCCGATGCCCGACTCCAGGCCTGTCTGCAAGCCCTGCACCACAATCTGGCCCCCGTGCTGGCCGTGGACCTGCCCAGCGGGCTGGACGCAGACACCGGCCAGTTTGCTGCGGGCCTCGCGCCCGATACCCCGCACCACCGCCCGCCCCCGCCACGCCACACGCTGAGTCTGCTCAACCTCAAGCCCGGCCTGTTCACCGCCACCGGGCGGGACGCAGCAGGCCAGGTGTGGCTGGACGACCTGGGCGTGGCTCCCGGACATGAGCCGCCCAACGCCTGGCTCTCCGGCCCCGCCCTGCCCACCCCACGCGCCCACGCCAGCCACAAGGGCAGCTATGGCGATGTCGCCGTGGTGGGTGGCGAGGGTTTGGCGGCACGCGGTATGGGCATGGCGGGCGCCGCACTGCTGGCAGCATCGGCCGCCCTGCACAGCGGTGCAGGCCGGGTGCTGGTGGCCTTGCTGGACGACGGGCATCTGCAACTGGACTTGCAGCAGTCCGAGCTGATGTTGCGCCGCTTTGACGCGCTGGCGCTAGAGCAGCTCACCGTGGTCTGCGGCTGTGGCGGCGGTCAGGCCATCGCTCGCGTGCTGCCCGAGGTCATTGCCCGCGCCGCGCGCCTGGTGCTAGACGCCGACGCACTCAACGCCATCGCCTCCCAGGCCGCATTGCATGCGCTGGTGGTGGCACGTGGGCAGCACGGGCAGCCCACGGTCATCACCCCCCACCCGCTGGAAGCCGCCCGCCTGCTGGGCCTGACCACCGCCGAAGTTCAGGCCAACCGGCTGGATGCCGCGCAACAACTTGCGGACCAATTCAACTGCGTGGCCGTGCTCAAGGGTTCGGGCACCGTGATTGCCGCGCCCGACCGCATCCCCGCCATCAACCCCACAGGCAACGCGCGGCTGGCCACGGCGGGCACGGGCGATGTGCTGGCGGGCATGGCGGGCGCGCACCTGGCCGCTGGCGCCAGCGCATTGCGTGCAGCGAGCGAAGCGGTGTACCAGCACGGACAGGCCGCAGATGTGTGGCCCGCAGGCCTGGCCCTCACCGCCAGCGCACTGGCGCGGCGCGTGGGCGGGTGACAGGGGTCAATCCAACAGCGTGACCTGCTTGAGCGGCTTGAGCACGCTCGACGGCGTCATGCCAAAGGTCTGGCGGAACGTGCGGCTGAAATGTGCCGAGTCCGCAAAGTCGCCGTCCAGCGCCGCGTCCGTGAGGCGCGGGCTGACCGCCAACCCGGCCATGGCCAGCCGCACCTGCGACCATACGCGGTAGCTGCGCAGGCTCACACCCATTTCGGCGCGGAACAAATGGTTGAAGCGCGAGGCCGACAGCTGTGCCTCGGACGCGAGCCCCGCCCGCGCCAGGCGCCCCTGCTCCTGCTGCGGACGGCGCAGGGCATGCAGGCTGCGGGCTACGCGCAGGTCCAGCGGAGGCGCCACTTGCAGCAGGTGGCGCTGAAGCAGGGTCGGTAGATCAAAGGCGCGCAGATAGCCCTCGATGGCCGCACGCGCACCCACCGGCGTTGCCACATCCAGCAGCACACCACCCTGCTGCCGAAACACACTGCGCAGGCTGCGCGCCTCCGGCGAGTCGGGCTCCAGGTACACCAGCGCAACCGCCTCGCCGCAGGGGTCGAACAAATGCTCCACCCCGGCATCGACCAGCGCGCTGTGGCAGGTTTCCACCAGCCCTGCACCCCAATGCAACGCAAACCGGCCCGAGAGCCCCATCAGCAGCACAGGCGACGCATGGCAATGCCAGCCCGTGGCCGGGATCTCGCCCATGTACAGCGCGCGGTCAGTGCCCAACGTCAGGGTGTTCGTGCGCTGCGGCATAGCCCAAACCTACAAGTCTTACGGCACGGTTCTCGGTAGCCTTGCGCAGCCCCGGCGCGCGCCCACCGCGCAGCCCCATGGCATCCCATCGTTCTTCTGGAGACTGGTTCTTGAAACGCATTGCCTTCTATTCTGTTGCCGCCGCTCTGGCCCTGGGCTGCGTGGGCCTCTACTACGGCGCCCCTTCGCTGCTGAAGGAGCCACTGCTCCACCTCAACCGCAGCCTCTCGGGCATGGAAGAGAAAACCACCACCGCCGCGCTGCACACCATCCACTACCTGGACAGCGGTGCACCATCCCAACCGGCACCCGACAACCCGGGTGCCACGCCCCTGGTACTGCTGCACGGAATTTTTGCGGAGAAGGACCATTGGGTGGATTTTGCGCGCGCCCTCACCGGCCAGTACCGGGTGATTGCCCCAGACTTCCCCGGTTTTGGCGAGAGCACCCGGTTGGACGACCAGCCCTATGACTACACCGCCCACACCCAGCGCCTGGGCGCACTGCTGGACGCGCTGGGCATTGAGAAGGCCCACCTCGCGGGCAACTCTATGGGCGGCACCATTGCCGCGCTGTTTGCACTGCAGCACCCCGAGCGCGTGGCCAGCGTGGCCTTCATCGGGGCACCCCACGGCATTCGCTCGCCACAGCCCAGCACCATGGACCGCCTTATCGATGCAGGGCAGCGCCCGCTGGTCGCCCACGACGCCGCAGCCTTCGACGCGATGATGGACCTGGTGTTTGAAAAACGCCCGTTCCTGCCGTATCCCATCCTGCACGCCACGGAGCAGGCAGCACTGCGCAATGCCCAGTCCAACGCCCGCCTGTGGGATGCACAGCTCAAAGACCGCTATCTGCTGGAGCAACGGCTGGGCGACTTGCAGCAGCACCGCGTGCTCGTGTTGTGGGGCGATAAAGACCGCGTGTTTGACCGTTCGGGCCTTCAGCCTTTGCAAAAGCTGTTGCCCCAAGCGCAACTGGAGGCCCTGCCCGGCATCGGCCATCTGCCCATGATGGAAGCGCCCGCCGACACGGCGCACAGATATGCGCGCTTTCTCGATCAAACGAAGCCCGCACACCAATAAAAATAGCTGCTAGCGCATGTTGAATATGCGCTAGCAGCTATCAATTAAGTAGCAATTTGCAAGCTGATCTGGAAGCCCTCAGGCCCACCAGCACAGCCCCGTCAGCCGCGGCGCGGCTTGCGCGCCTTGCCCTTGCTGGACTTGCCAGCCACCGCCTTCTTGACCGACGCCTTCAGCGACTGGATGGGCGAACGCGCCGCACGCTCGCGGGTCAGGCCCGCCTTTTCCGTGGCTGACATCGCAGCGCCTTTGTCTGCCTTACGGCCACCCGCACGGCCACCAGCCTTGCGCGCCCCGCCGCCTACACCATCAGCGCCCACACCCTTGTCCTTGAGCGCGCGGCCCAGCAGCTCTTCGCCCTCGCGCACCAGGCGGAAGTCGATCTTGCGGCCGTCCAGGTCCACACGGCTCACCTGCACCCGCACGCGGGCACCGATGGCGTAGCGGATGCCGGTGCGCTCGCCGCGCAGTTCCTGGCGTGCCTCGTCGAACTTGAAGTATTCGCCGCCCAGCTCGGTGATGTGCACCAGGCCTTCGACGTACATCGCATCGAGTGTCACGAAGATGCCGAAGCTGGTCGCGGCGCTCACCACGCCGCTGTATTCCTCGCCCAGGTGCTCGCGCATGTACTTGCACTTGAGCCAGGCTTCCACGTCGCGGCTGGCCTCGTCGGCGCGGCGCTCGTTGGCGCTGCAGTGCAGGCCAGCAGCCTCCCAGGCCTGCGTATCGCGGCTGGGCGGCTCCACATCCTTGCGTGGCTTGGTGCCGGGGGCAGCCACGCGCGCAGCCAGGCGCTTGGCCAGCTTGGCATGCGCCTCGCCCGGTGTGGGCAGCGCAGGCAGCTTGTACTGCGTCTTGTTCAGAATGGCCTTGATGACCCGGTGCACCAACAGGTCGGGGTAGCGACGGATGGGGCTGGTGAAGTGGGTGTAGGCATCAAAGGCCAACCCAAAGTGGCCGCTGTTGATGGGCGTGTAGATGGCCTGCTGCATGGAGCGCAGCAGCATGGTGTGGATCTGCTGCGCGTCGGGCCGCTCCTTGGTCGCCTCGGCAATCGCCTGGAAGTCGCCCGGCTTCGGGTCGTCACCAATCGTCATGCCCACGGCCATGGCCTTGAGGTAGTTGCGCAGGATCTCCTGCTTCTCGGGCGTTGGGCCTTCGTGCACGCGGAACAGGCCAGGCTGGCCGCCCTGCGCGATGAAGTCAGCGCTGCACACGTTGGCGGCCAGCATGGCTTCTTCGATGAGCTTGTGCGCATCGTTACGGGTGCGGGGGACGATCTTCTCGATGCGGCCGTTCTCGTCGCAGACGATCTGCGTCTCGGTGGTCTCGAAGTCAACGGCGCCGCGCGCCTGGCGGGCAATGAGCAGCGCGCGGTACACGTCGTGCAGGTTGAGCAGGTCCTTGACCCGGTCCTTGCGCTTGCTGGCTTCGGGTCCGCGCGTGTTGGCCAGTATGGCTGCCACCTCGGTATACGTAAAGCGCGCGTGGCTGAACATCACAGCCGGGTAGAACTGGTAGGCGTGCACCTCGCCTTTGGCCGTGACCAGCATGTCGCAGACCATGCACAGGCGCTCCACCTCGGGGTTGAGCGAACACAGGCCGTTGGACAGCTTCTCGGGCAACATGGGGATCACGCGGCGCGGGAAGTAGACGCTGGTAGCGCGGTCGTAGGCGTCGATGTCGATGGCGCTGCCGGTCTCCACGTAGTGGCTCACGTCGGCAATGGCCACCAGCAGGCGCCAGCCCTTGCTGCGGCCGACCTTGGCGGGCTCGCAGTACACGGCGTCGTCGAAGTCGCGCGCGTCTTCGCCGTCGATGGTGACCAGGGGCACGTCGGTCAGGTCTACGCGGCGTTTCTTGTCCTGCGCACGCACCTTGTCGGGCAGGGCTTTGGCCTGGGCCAAGCATTCCTCTGAGAATTCGTGTGGCACGCCGTACTTGCGCACGGCAATCTCGATCTCCATGCCCGGGTCGTCGACTTCACCCAGCACCTCGGTGATGCGGCCCACAGGCTGGCCAAACAGCGCGGGCGGCTCGGTCAGCTCGACCACCACGACCTGTCCCGGCTTGGCGGCGCCGGTGGCCCCCTTGGGGATCAGCACATCCTGGCCGTAGCGCTTGTCCTCCGGCGCCACCAGCCAGACACCGCTTTCCTGCAGCAGGCGGCCGATGATGGGCTGTGGCGGGCGCTCGATGATTTCGACCACGCGGCCTTCGGGCCGGCCACGTCGGTCCTGGCGCACGATGCGCACGCGCACGCGGTCCTTGTGCAGGACAGCGCGCATCTCGTTCGGGGGAATATAGATATCGCCTTCGCCATCGTCGCGGATGACGAAACCGTGTCCATCACGGTGCCCTTGCACGCTGCCTTCGATCTCTTGCGACAAATGTGAAGCGGGCTGCGCGCCGGGGGTGGATTTTTTGTTATACAATCTTAGTCTTTCCTGAAATGCCCAGGTGGCGGAATTGGTAGACGCACTAGTTTCAGGTACTAGCGAGTAACATCGTGGAGGTTCGAGTCCTCTCCTGGGCACCAAGTTTAACGAGAACCAGCCAAGGTTTTCAAAATATCGAAGCCGCTGCACACACAGCGGCTTTTTTATTCTCCGGTGCGTCATGCACACACACCAAGCCCTGCCGGGCCATGCGGGAGGTTGTGGTGACCGCGACAAGCCAGCCACCGCGGCTGGACCGTCGCACAAAATTTTCAAAAAAATGAGCAAGTCCTCAGGATGTCCCAAAAAACATCCTATAATTCAAAGCTGATCTGAAAGCCCAGGTGGCGGAATTGGTAGACGCACTAGTTTCAGGTACTAGCGAGTAACATC